>CAYWRB010000779.1:0-1503 GCA_964460025.1 uncultured Hungatella sp. | reverse complement strand
CATCTTCTATCTAACGACAGAAGACAGCTTATGTGTGTCGTGATCTCAATACTTCTTGTATTACATTCAGCTATCGCAAAAATATAATGTAAGACTATCACAAACCATTTATATTGTCAATTACTCCGCTGATTTTTTTGACGCCCCTGCTATGGGACTGTATCGGATTCTAACCCGTATGCCCTGGCTGTAGTTGCCGAATCCATTACCGAACAGGGTAAGGCCGCCCACATTGGCCGCCTCCTCCTTTACCTCCATGCGGAACCGGATCGTACTTTTATAATCCAGCCCGAACTCTTCAATTGTAACATCCGATATTTTCCGCCCGTCCACAAAGGTTCCCTTCTCATTAACCGCAAGGAGCTTTAACTGCCCGTACTGGTTCCAGTTCGAGGGCCACCACCCGGGCGTAAAGATTCCCCTTATATCTCCGAAATCCCCGGGGGAAGTCCAAATTCCCACAGGAACATCATTGATCAGAAATGAGATATCCGATGGCCAGTCATTATTCACCCCGGGCGCTTCACTGGCCAGTTCCATGGAAAAGGTAATCTCGTCAATTTTCTGTGCCGCCGGAAGGAGATTGGGAATCAGGTATTCCACATAACCTTTGGAAAACCACAGAATTCCCGCATGAATTCTGTCCGGATGGGCAAAATGCCTTGGATCGTCCACTTCCCCGATCAGAGACTGTGTTGTGGAAATCCCGCAGGTCGGCATCACCTGATGATTCGTATACTGCCCCACCGGCACCTCCGCCTCATATACTCCCGTTCTGCTGCTTCCTTTCTCCGGCTGAATATCCACAATGATCCTCTCCTGCTTCACCCGGCAAAGCTTTTGATTGCCATGGCCCGTTAAATCAGAAGTCACCTCGATCAGCCCCACATCCTCCATCTTTTTGATATGGCTTGTCAACGCGCCATTGGTAATGTTCAGGCAGCCCGCTATTTCGTTCAGATTCATCTCCTTCTTTTCCAAAAGAAGACGGATAATGCTTACTCTTACCTCGGAGCCGAGAACCTTAAACAGCTCCACCCCTTCCTCCAAATTTTTGATATACAGCATTCTGCACCCTCCGCTTTCCCTTCTCCAAACCGGCCTGGAACATGTCATCCTGTCTCAATCCAATTTAAAAACAGGTCTCTGCTCTTCATCCCAGCGCACCTTCATCAGCATGGTGTGGCGGTTGGGGTTATACAGCGGATCTCCCGTTATTTCCTTCTCTGTCCGGGCGTGATAGACCAGAATATCATTTCCTTCCTCATCCGTGGTAAAAGAATTGTGGCCAGGCCCATAGATTCCTTTTTCTTCACAGCTTGCCAGCACCGGATATCTTTCTTTTTTCCAGGAAGCCGGATCCAGCAAATCCGCATCCTCCTCCGCTGTCAGCATTCCCATGCAATAGGCCGCCCCCGTTTCGCTTGCCGAATAAGTCAGATAAATTCTGCCGCCCCGTTTGATGACCGCAGGCCCCTCATTTACCCAAAAGCCAACTCTCTC
>CAYWRB010000778.1:0-1511 GCA_964460025.1 uncultured Hungatella sp. | reverse complement strand
CTTCCTTTCCGATTACCACAAAAGAGTCTTTTATCATTGTCGCTATATTCATATCCTTCTCCTTATTCCGTTCAGTTTACGGTTACAAAGGTTTCATCCCTGATTTTCATAGGAATTTTATTTTCTGCAATAATAATCCCCGATGGTTCCCAGATATTCTCCGATGGAATGATAATTTCCGGAATAAATCACCGGGTCAAACAGGGTCAGGTCAATGCCTTTCGTATCGATATCAATCTGCTGGTCAACCTGTACGTTCTTAATCCGGCAGAAAAAAGTATCTGACCGGCCTGTGGCAACGGAAGAGAGCACTTCACATTCGCAGACCCAGCGACTCTCGTCAAGGGTCGGCGCATGGACACAGACCGCCCTGTCATATGTGTACGCCATCTGGTCTTTTGCCCCGTCAAATCCGGATGTCTGCCCGAAATAGTCCATCAGCCCAAGCATTCCTGTGCTGACAAGATTGATACTGAATTGATTGGTTCTTTGGATGTTCTGTTTCGTTTTTTTCGTACCGTACATACTGATGACGATGAGATATTCCTCGTCCTGCTCACAGGTCTTGCTAACCCATGTAATCGGTGCAAAATCCGGGCTGTTGTCTTCATTGTAGGTACCGATAAGAAATGCGGGCTGCACAATCATCCCATGCCGCGCCCCGATAGATTTTCTTTTCATTGAATGGACGCCTCCTCTATTATCACTTTAAATATCACGAGATGCATTTCATCTTTTCCAATGTATTCCTGTCTGACCATGGGATACAAATCTGCCATTTCCTCCCGTATTACTCCGGAACTGTACCTCACTGCCTTACCGCTTATCCTGATCCACTTCCGTGTGTTGAGATTGTAGCTTGCCAGCTCCACAAAAGGACTTTTCATCAGCTCATAGTAAACGCCTTTGCGGTTGTCCGTGGCCAGATATAATGCCCTGTCATCCGCAAACACAAACCCCATGGGCTGAGTCTCGGCTTCCCGTCCACAGCCGTGGCTAGGAAAAAATAGGTACACTGGCGGATAAACGCGAAACAATCCTGCGCAGATACTTTTGCATCATTTTTACTGTCATTGTGCATATCGCTGTTCAGCAGAAAGTCTATGCTGCATTCCAGAAGCCTGCTCAGCTTGATTAGTTTCTCTGTCTCTGGAAACGCCGCATCCATCTCCCATCGCGAGACCGACTGCCGTGATACCTTTAGGTTCTCCGCCACCGCTTCCTGTGTAATTCCCTTTTTCTTGCGCAGTGCCGCTATTTTCTCTCCTGTCGTCATGTGTCTTCCCTTCCTTATTTTCCGAGAGTGCTTTCTATAAGAAACATTGTAATTCCTAGAGCACATGGGAAAAAGGTATTTCAAGTTGCGTGATGTAACGTTTGGCGTGCGGAATGAGCAGGCTTATGTCTTCCTTTCTTTGAACAGCGATTAAATTTATATCCTATGGATATGCTTACTGCTTCCCATTCTTTATAAATTCCATTAATTCTTCCAAGTCGTCAAAATCATCGTA
>CAYWRB010000777.1:0-1511 GCA_964460025.1 uncultured Hungatella sp. | reverse complement strand
ATTTTGTTTTGTGTTTTTGAGGTATTCTATTATGTGTTTTTGATGTATTTTGCTTTGTGTTTTTGAGGCAGACTTCTCATATATGACAGAACTGCCGTTGCTTCTTAAACGTTTATCAGAAAAATAGATAAACGTCCTGCTCCCCAATGGTTCACAGAACGTCTATGCTTTGGAATCTGTTTTAAAATTGTACAATATCCTTAATGGGCTCTGTCTGCTCCACAGAGTCCGCATACAGCACCGGCCCTACGCCGCCGTAATCCTGCCACTCTTCATATTCGATTCTGGCGCGGACCTTCACCCACTGTTTAGTCTCCAGCAGTCTGGCCTCCCTTGCCTTGCACACATAACCTAAAAAAGTCATATCCGCCTCGCAGCAGGTCATAGCCATTCTTCCCGGCACAAAATAATTCTTAGGGAAATTCTTTGATTTTAACACCATTCCGGTAAACTCCACAGTCTTTCCTCTGTAGCGGTCCGGTTTGTCCATGCAGTCAATATACCAGATACCGTAAGCCTCCGGCTTTATCTCAATCACATCTGCAGACATATCATAGGGAAGGTCCGCCTCCGATATCTCCGTAATCTCGCCTTCCGCATCCTCAAATACAATCTCCGCCTGGTTGTTCATGGCAAGCAGGGTGCGGCGGTAACCTTCCAGATCCTCCACGTCATCGCAGCGGTTGCAGATAATCAGCTCCGAGTTGCGCACCATAGCCCCCAGAAGAGGCTTCATATTCTTCACATACAAATCAAAGGTGGAGCCGTCAATGATGGTCACCTGCTGGTAGACGGTCCAGTCCTTTGGAAGCTTCAGCTCGTCCTGGTTCCACATACCATTCCACTCCATCAGCACCCTCTCCGGATTGTAGAGAAGTTCCAGTTCCTCCAGACGGGCAGGAGTCAGCTCCTCAAGGCTGTCCACATAGACCACGGAAGTCTTGGTCCTGTTCAGAAGATTCACGTCGTATTCCGTGTCCCCCTCCTCGCAGACGATGAGAAGGGTCTTTCCCTCCGCCTGAAAATATTCCTGTTCCATGGTAAACTGGAGGAACTGGGTTTTCCCAGCCTCCAGAAATCCGTTGATGAGAAACAACGGCATCACATCATCGTCAATCATTGGTCCCATCTTCTATCAACTCCTGCCAAACGCTTTATTTAACTCATCTTCCTTCAGCCTTGCGCCAATAACACACACTTTTCCTGTATAATCCGGCTCTCCCTCCCGAATCTCAAACTCATCCGGTACCAAATCAAAATAATACCATTTGCCGGGAATCTCGCTGGGTATCATCCCCTTGGCGCGCAAAACATCGCCGTATGCGTTTCCGTTGGCCAGCTCATCCAAAATCTCCTCTAGCTTTGCCCTGTCACAGCCTGTTGCATTCTCCATGCCCCAGCTGCTGAAAACTTCGTCTGCGTGGTGATGATGGTGATCATGGTCATGGCAGCCACAGCCGCATTCTTCATCGTGGTCATGACCGCATTCCTCTTCATGGTCATGATGGTGG
>CAYWRB010000776.1:0-1513 GCA_964460025.1 uncultured Hungatella sp. | reverse complement strand
CAAGGAAGCGTTTTATCCTCTGGCCTAACTACTTTATACTTCTCACCATCAACAGTTGTATAGCCGCTCTCAGAAGTCTTTATCTTGCCATTAGCAGTTACAATTACCTTGCTGTTTGCTGGAATAGTGTCGATAACAGTGCCATTTCCTTTCCTTATCGTTACAGGATTAGTGATCTTTACAATTCCATTAGAATTACCGTTATCTGCATCCATTCTCTTTCCATCATAACCATAAAGGTAACCATCAATCACTACATTCTCAAGTGCATATCCCTTCTCTTTATCGAAATAGTAGTAATAGGTTTCGCCATCATCTTCAACAGCCTGCTTACCAGTCATCATCTGACCCTTTACACCGGTACCACCATCGCTGAAGTAATAAGTGCCAGGATCCAATTTCTTGCAGGTAGCTCCACCCCATTCTTTGCCAGAAGTTCCAGCCTGAGCGTCGCCTACTCCTGTCAGATCTACCAAACCAGTCTTCATTGCACCTGTCTTATCAAACAGATAAATCTTACCATTGATGGACTTAGCTCTCATTTTGCCATCTCCAAAAGAGTTAAAGGCAACATTTCTTGTCTTGTTATCATCATTGCTGTCCCTATAGGTTACCAGATAATAATATTTGTACTCTCCGTCATCATTCTTGTCTGTATAAATCCAGCCACTTCCCTGCTTGGTTCCGGAATAACTGGTAAATGCTTCAGCACTTCCAGCGGTAGCTATAGTGGTGCTGGTTGCAATATCTGATGTGTACCAGTCATCCAGCATAACGCCGTTTTTATCAAAAGAATAATACCAGCCATCCTTATACCATACCAATGGTTTTCCAGCTGTCTTAGCCTTCTTTGCTTTACCGCCGTCAAAGTAGAACCACTCTACAACATCATATTCTTTACCGTCTTCATCCCAGTCATCCGGTACTTCCAGCTGCATCCAACCTGTTACAGCATATCCGCCGGCCGGATCATCCGGATCACAGTAATAGAGATTGACATCCCCATTCTTTTCTGTATACTCAATCCATCCGGTAACCATACGACCTTCCGTATCAAAGAAGAAGGTTCTGTTTGCTCCTGCGTAGTTAATGGAAAACTTCTTAAAATCAGCATCGCCGCCATCATCATTTCTGAGCGCTTTGCCATTTGAACCCAAGTAGTACCAGAACATTTCCGGTTCCTGATCATTTACAGTGTCGTTTTCCTCGTTAATAACACGGGCCCACTGATTTTTCAGTCTTGCACCAACACTGTTTACATAGTAATAAGCATCTGTGTCGCCATCATTCGGGGTGATCAATCTGCTTTTTGCCACCAGACCATCTTCATCAAGGAAGAAGTAATCACCGTTTGATCTTCTCCACTCGCTGGTTACTCTCTCACCATCGCTGTCCAGATAAACATACTCCCCATCGCCAATATCATTCCAACCTCTAGCGGCGTAGGAAGTCATGGAAGCACCGACAGCTAACAGAGCCGCTGCAGACAGAACTGCAACTAATTTTGTTTGCT
>CAYWRB010000775.1:0-1514 GCA_964460025.1 uncultured Hungatella sp. | reverse complement strand
TTTCATTATGGGACTTATAAAAGCAGCAGCAGGATCCGTTGGAGGAACTCTTGCAGACCAGTGGAAGGAATTCTTCTACTGTGAGGCAATGGAAAAGGAGGTTATGGTGACAAAAGGTCAGAAGCGCGTCGGTCCCCGTTCCTCCAACCGAAAAGGAAGCGATAATATCATATCCAACGGCAGCGTGATTGCCGTGGCGGACGGCCAGTGCATGATCATTGTAGAGCAGGGAAAAGTGGTGGAGCTGTGCGCAGAGCCAGGTGAGTTTACCTACAACACATCCACAGAACCAAGTATTTTCACAGGAGGCCTTGGCAAAGGAGTCAAAGACACATTTAAGACCATAGGCAAGCGTTTCACCTTCGGCGGCGATACCGGCAAAGATCAGAGGGTATATTACTTTAACATCAAGGAGCTTATCGACAACAAATTCGGGACGCCCAACCCAATACCTTTCCGGGTGGTAGATTCCAAGATCGGCCTGGACGTAGACGTTTCCATTCGCTGCTCCGGGGTTTTTTCCTATAAAATCGATGATCCGCTGCTTTTCTACACCAATGTCTGCGGAAATGTGGAGCAGGAATATAGACGGGACAAACTGGACAGCCAGCTGAAGACGGAATTCATCAGCGCCCTGCAGCCCGCCTTCGGAAAGCTTTCCGGACTGGGACTGCGCCCCAATCAGATTGTCTCCCATAATGCGGAGCTGGAGGAAGCCATGAACACTGCCCTTTCAGAAAAATGGAGCAGTCTGAGGGGGCTGAAAGTAGTCAGCATTGCGTTGGGATCCGTCACTCTGCCGGAAGAAGATGCGGAGATGATCAAGCAGCTTCAGCGCACGGCTGTTCTGCAGAATCCCAATATGGCCGGGGCCGCTTTAGTGGGTGCTCAGGCGGATGCTATGAAAGCGGCAGCGTCCAATTCCGGAGGTGCCATGACAGGCTTTTTGGGTATGGGTATGGCTATGAATGCAGGCGGAGGCATGAACGCACAGAATTTGTTTGCCATGGGCCAGCAGCAGGCAACCGGTCAGCAGCAGACCACTGGCCAGCCGCCTGTGCAGCAAGGCGCCTGGAGATGTTCCTGCGGAGCAACTGCCACAGGCCGGTTCTGCCCGGAATGCGGCCAGCCCAAGCCTGCGGATACCACCGGATGGACCTGTTCCTGCGGCACGGTGAACAAAGGGAAATTCTGCCAGAACTGTGGGGCAAAAAAACCGGAGGGAGCTCTGCTTTACCGATGCGATAAATGCGGCTGGGAGCCGGAGGATCCTGCCCATCCGCCTAAATTCTGTCCGGAATGCGGGGATCCCTTCGACGAGAATGACAAGAGATAACATATGAATGTAATACGAAGGAAACAAAAAAGAGAAAGCAGAGGAAAATCACAGATGAGTAAGACGAAAGTGATAAACCGCATGATTTGTTGGAGGCGATCATATGGCAGTGATTCAAGAATATAAGTGTCCATGCTGTGGAGGTGCTATCGCCTTTGACAGCACCATCCAAAAAATG
>CAYWRB010000774.1:0-1522 GCA_964460025.1 uncultured Hungatella sp. | reverse complement strand
GAAAACGAGACTGCGGCGGTGTGCCAAATCAAAAGAAGGAAGGAAAACGGTTATGCGTAATGTTATCAGTCTTAACAAGGGATGGAAATTTATCCGGGAGGATGCGGGACTGCCGTCAAAGCTGCCTGAGAATTGGGAAAGTGTGGATTTGCCTCACACCTGGAATGCCATTGACGGCCATGACGGAAACGGCGGCTACTACCGGGGCCAGTGCTGGTATGCCAAAGAATTTGCTGCTCCCAGACAGCCTCTTTCGGGAGGAAGGGTGTATGTGGAGTTTCCTGCTGCCGGCCAGCAGGCCAGAGTATATGTCAACGGTCAGGAGGCTGTCTATCATGAGGGAGGTTATTCCACATTCCGGGCGGATATAACCGACCTGTGTGCGAAGGATGGAACCAATCTTCTGGCAGTGGCCTGCAGCAATGAAAAGAATGACAGAGTTTATCCACAGTCTGCGGATTTCACATTTTACGGCGGTTTATACCGGGGGGTAAATCTTGTCAGTGTGCCTGCCGTCCACTTTGAGATGGATTACTGCGGCGGTTCCGGTTTAAAAGTTACGCCCGCGCCTTCCGGCAACGGGGCGGTCTTTGAGTTGGAAAGCTGGGTTACGGGCGGAGACGAGAATTTTACGGTTATGTACACGGTCTTGGACGGAGAGGGAAAGGAAGAGGCGTCGGTTGTCCGCCCTGCAGACAGCGCCAAAGCGGTTTTGTCCCTTCCGGATGCTCATCGGTGGAATATTGACGATCCCTATCTTTACACGGTTGTGGCCACGCTGCTGCGCCGGAACGAGGTCTATGACCAGGTGTCTGCGCGGGTGGGGGTAAGAGAATTCTCCTGCGACCCCCAGAAGGGCTTTATTATCAACGGAGTGGAGACTCCGCTCCGAGGCGTCAGCCGTCATCAGGACCGGCTGTATAAGGGCAATGCCCTTACCCGGGAGGACCATTATGAGGATGCAAGGCTGATTAAGGAGCTGGGAGCCAATACCATCCGACTGGCCCACTACCAGCATTCCCAGGATTTTTACGATGCCTGCGATGAGCTGGGACTTGTCATCTGGGCGGAGATTCCCTTTATCAGCGTGATGGAGAAGAATCCGGCTGCCCACGAAAACTGTATCAGCCAGTTAAGAGAGCTGATTATTCAGAATTACAATCATCCGTGTATCTGTTTCTGGGGTATTTCCAATGAAATCCTCATCGGCGGTATCCCGCAACAGCTGGTGGAAAATCACAAGGAATTGAATGCTCTGGCCAAGAAGCTGGATCCGACCAGACTGACAACCATCGCCCATGTTTCCATGACGCCGGTCCACAGCCCGATGCACGGGATTACCGATGTAGAGAGCTACAATCATTATTTTGGCTGGTATGGCGGAAAGATGGAGGACAACGGTCCGTGGTTTGACAATTTCCACGCAGAGCATCCGGATATCTGCCTGGGACTGTCGGAGTATGGATGTGAAGGCGTCATCACGTACCACGGCCCCAATCCTGCCTGCAAGGATTACAGCGAG
>CAYWRB010000773.1:0-1522 GCA_964460025.1 uncultured Hungatella sp. | reverse complement strand
GTCAAATTCACGGTGGTTACGGATGAAATCATACAGCAGATCACGCTGGTTTCCAATGCTGAAACTTTCCCCGGAATTGGCATCCTCGCCGGAAAGGCGCATATAAAGAGCAATACTTCCCATTATATCCCGCCTCCCTTTGCTTTTCCTGCCCCATTCACGGTAATCCTTTTTCTTTCTTTAATTCCTGGCGAGCTGTTCACTGCTTCTGCCAGACGGATAAATTCATCCTGGAAGTTCCAGATAATTTCAATTTCATTATATCCATAAACCTTAATACAGCGGATAAATTCCGTCATCATCTTCTGCGTTACTACTTTTTCCCCCTGGTAATGCATCAATGCCGAAATCCATTCATTCTGCGGAGAAAGTGAGTGGGCACATTCCTCTTCCTCCCGTTCCAGGCAGGCAAGTTCTGCTCTCAATTCTTCCGCCTCCCTGCTATACTTCATCTTCATGGACTGGTATTCCTGTTCAGTCAGCATCTTTTCCGAAAAAGATTCAAACAGGGAACTCCGAATGGTGCTGTTCCGCTTGATCTTTTGCTGAACCTGGCTTATTTTATTGGAAATCATCTTGCTGTGCTCTAAATATTCCGGCTGTTCCTGCAGTTTTTCCAATGCCTTTTTTAAATCAGCCGCCAAATCAATCTGTATCCTCAAACTCTGCAAAACCGTTTCTTCCAGTTCCGGTTCCCCTACCCATTTGATCGTGCATCCCTGCCCATCCAGATTTTCCGCATAGACACGGCAACAAAAACAATAACGGACTACGCCTGCAGGGGAAACTGTCTTATAACGTATCATCTTTGTCCCACAATCTGCACAAACAAGGAGCCCCTTAAATCGGTTTTCCGATGAAGGGTACTTCCCCCTCAAATTACAATATTTTTCATGACGCTCCTGCGTGATTTCCTGCACTTTGTCAAACATTTCCTGGCTGACAATCGGCGCATGTGTGTGTTCGACCACGATCCATTCTTCTCTGGGCATCTTTGTTTGCGGCATTCCTTCACTTAGCGACTGCCGCACTTTTCTCTGTGCCATATGCCCGGCATAAACCGGATTCCTGGTCAGTGCTTTTACGCCCTGAGCCTGCCAGATTGCCCCGGCATTGGATGGCCTTTTCTTCAGCATCCCCTTCATATATTTATACATTGTCGGACTTGGAATATTTCGTTCATTTAAGCGGCGGGCAACCTGTGCAATGCCTTGTCCTTCTGCCCTCCACTGAAAAATATCCCGCACAACCGGGGCTGTTTCCTCATCAATCACCAGCTTATGCTTATCTTCCGGTGACTTCCTGTACCCATAAGGCGCAAGTGCCCCAATATGTTCTCCTTTTTTCTGTTTAACGGCGATTGCGGAAGAAATTTTCTGTGAAATATCTTTGGCATACAGGTCGTTTACCAGGTTTTTTAGAGAAAGCACCAGCTCATTTCCATTGGTGTCTTTTAACGTATCATAATGGTCATTTACGGCCACAAAACGGACGCCAAGATAAGGAAAAATCTTTTCCAGGT
>CAYWRB010000772.1:0-1523 GCA_964460025.1 uncultured Hungatella sp. | reverse complement strand
TTCAAATACAGTGTGGAATTAAGCGGTACATCCTATGATTATTGGGGCAGAGACGATGACACAAAAGAAGCGATACTCTCCTATGGCACAGAACATAATTTTGACGGTGTTATAACAGTGGAAGTAGAACGAGAGGCAGACATTTTTATTAACTTTGAGGATTCAGACAGTTTTGATAAAACTCACATAGTTTATGGAAAGTTAAAAGAAATATATTATGAAGAACATTTTGACAATTTTGACTATGAACAGGAATATGGAATATACGGGAACTGCCCCGATTGTGGGGGTTCACTTGATGATGATAATGTTGGTGGAGGTGGCTTCTGCATAAATTGTGCGGGAAACCATTAGCACTTCTTATCCCCCCATTTTATAACACTTTTTTATTACCATAGCCGAGAGATTTTCACTTGAAAGCTCCTCGGCTATTTCTATTTCAGAATGGAGGCAAAAAATATGCCGTATATCCCGCTGGAGGTGGTGGAGAAAGCCTGTGAAATGGATTTGCTGATCTATCTGAAAAGCTACGAGCCGCAGAAGCAGCTTGTTCATTTCGGCGATAACGCCTACTACACCAGTGAGCACGATGAATGCGTTTCGCATTCTGCTCTTTAGGATGTTATAAACCACCGGCTCTGATTTGTTTTTGTTATCCCTATCGCCTTTGCCCGGTAAGAACACAGGCCGTCACCCGGTCAGCAATGAGACTGCGGTCACGGACGGGATAATATTCCAGTAGGGGAGCGGTCACGCCTCGTATTTCTGCTTCGTTCAGCTTTGGGAGCTTCAGTTGTGCCCCGTATAGGCTTTGCACAGAATTCCGCTGTCTCGTAAAGGTGGTGAGGAATGGTCTGGCACGCAGGGAAGAAATCAGGGCGGAAGGGGAGATGTCCATCTGCAAGAGCTGGGTATTGGACAGAAGCCCGGCGCCATTGTCAAATATCGGGCAATAACGGAATACTCCGTCCTGCTCGATAACGGCAATGTTATTCAGATGTCGGTCGTCGTTGCAGAAGAGAGCGTCCAGCTCAAAGAGCAGGGTCAAATACTGCGGGAACAGCTCCAGTCCAGTGATTGCTGCCGTTTCCTCCGCCAGGTAAGCAATCCGTTTCTTGTCGCTGGAAAGGCGCGCCAGTTTTTCCTTCAAGGGGTATCCTAAATAACTGGACAACAGGCGGTTCACTGTGATCAGCGACTGGCCGGGCTGCAAAAAGTTTTTACTGGAACAGCCTGTTCGCTCCCGCCCGTGAACCCGCAGGCGTTCCATGGAATAGCGTACAAAGGGAAAAGGTAAATCTGTCTCAAGATTGCTTTTTTCTAAAAATGTGGAAATGACAGTTTCCGCCAGAGCTTCATACCCAAACTGATCCAGCTTGTACCAGTGGTCGGTTCCTTTGTCGTACCATTTTTCCTGATTTCCTTTGGAGGAGGTTTCGGCGATTTTTTCGTTGCTGACCAGCTGTATTGTCATTGTAACACCTCGATTGACAGCCATTGCTGGTCCTCCGTCATACGGCCGC
>CAYWRB010000771.1:0-1529 GCA_964460025.1 uncultured Hungatella sp. | reverse complement strand
AAAACGCAACAGCCGTGGAAGCATAACATGAAATGTGGGTGTATATATGAGTGAGAGAAAAATCATAGATGTGCATGCCCATATTGTTCCTGGAGTGGACGATGGGGCCCGCAGCATAAAGGAGTCCTGTCGTTTATTATGTTTGGCCGCCCGTCAGGGAGTGGTGTCAGCGATTGCCACGCCCCACAGCATAAAAGGGAAAAACGTGGAGGAACTGAAGGCGGTGATCCGTCAGATTCAGCAGGAAGTAAGGCTGTTTTATCCGGAGTTTACCCTGTATCTGGGGCAGGAGAATTTCTACTGTGAAGAGCTGCTTAACTGTCTGCGGGAGGGAAAAGCCCTTACCATGACGGACAGCCGTTATGTTTTGGTGGAATTTGATCCTATGGTTACATACGAAGCATTGTACCGGGGAATTTATACCTTGTCTTCCATCGGGTATCTTCCGGTTCTGGCCCATGTGGAGCGGTATCCCTGCGTGCGGCGTGAGGAGAGGCTGTCTGAACTTGCAGGCAGAGGCTGTCTTCTGCAGATGAACTACAGAAGTCTTCAGGGAAGATGGTACAACCGGAACGTCCGCTGGTGCCGCAGGCAGGTACTGGAAGGCAGAATTGATCTGCTGGGGACGGATATGCATCGTACGGATTTCAGGCCGCCTATGATCTTGGAGGCGCTGGGATGGCTGGAGGACCATGTGGATGCGGAGCATCTGGATGCCATGACTTATAAGAATCCGTTACGGCTCATAAGCTGCAGGGACAGAGAGAAAGTACACCAGGAGAAGTAAGTATGGAAAAGAAACGAAATACCAGTACCTATGATGATGACACAATTGATCTGCTAGAGCTTTTTATGGTCCTGAAACGGAAGCTGTGGCTGATTCTGATTATGGCTTTTCTGGGAGGAGGCATAGCGGGAGCATTCAGTAAATTCGTACTGATTCCTCAGTATACCTCCAGCGCCATGCTCTATATCCTTTCCAAGGAGACTACGTTGACCTCCTTGGCGGATCTTCAGATCGGAAGCCAGCTGACCAAGGACTATGCGGTGATTGTAACAAGCCGTCCGGTTCTTCAGGAAGTCATCAGCCGTCTGGGACTGGATATTACATACAAGGAACTGAGGGAGAAGATTACCATCGATAATCCCAAAGATACCCGTATCCTTACACTGACCGTACAGGACCCTGATCCTCAGCTGGCAAAGCTGATTGTGGATCAGGTGGCAGCTACGGCGTCCGACTATATCGGCGACATCATGGAGATGATTCCGCCGAAGCTGATTGAGGACGGAGAGGCAGCTGTCTATCCCATCAGCCCCAACAATAAGAAAAATGCTCTTTTAGGAGCCATAGCAGGAGCAGGCCTGGTCTGCGGTCTGGTTACCTTGGGATTTGTGCTGAACGATACCGTACAGACAGAGGAGGATGTGGAGAAATATCTGAATCTGACGGTTCTGGCATCCGTGCCGGATCGGGGAGGAAAAGCGAAGAAAGGGAAGAAAAAGAAGAATAAAAAGAAGGCGGAGCA
>CAYWRB010000770.1:0-1536 GCA_964460025.1 uncultured Hungatella sp. | reverse complement strand
TCTTTTATTGCCTGCACCATCTATGACAAGACCGCAGCCAACCCTACGACCGGGCATGTGGCGGAAGCGGTAAAGATGTACCGCACCCAGGGCTGCGACGCCATCATCGGTTTCGGAGGCGGTTCCAGCATAGACTGTGCCAAAGCCGTAGGCGCCTCCATTGCCAGACCGAAAAAGACTTTGGAACAGATGAAAGGGATTTTGAAAGTTCGAAGGAAGCTTCCTCTGCTGATTGCAGTTCCTACCACTGCAGGAACCGGAAGCGAGACCACCCTTGCATCTGTCATCACGGATTCCGATACCAGACATAAATATGCCATCAATGATTTCCCGCTGATCCCCAGATATGCGGTGCTGGACCCTAAAATCACCGTAAGCCTTCCGCCCTTCCTCACTGCCACAACCGGTATGGATGCTTTGACCCACGCAGTGGAAGCATTTATTGGAAATTCTACCACACCGGGAACCAGGAAGGATGCTTTGGAAGCAGTCCGGCTGATTTTTGAAAATCTGGATACCGCCTATCATAGCGGCGCTGACATAAAGGCCCGCAAAGCCATGCTGAGAGCCTCCTTCTATGCCGGATGTGCATTCACGAAATCCTATGTAGGTTATGTCCATGCCGTGTCCCATTCTCTCAGCGGCCAGTATAATGTCCCTCATGGTTTTGCCAATGCCGTCCTGCTTCCTTTTATGCTGGAATCTTATATTTTTTCCCAAAAAGGATGCCCCTCCCAGAAAAGGTTCTGCAAAAAACTGTACCTTCTCGCCGTTGCCGCACATGCGGCGGACAAAGGTACCCCCTACAGCCAGGCCGCCGCACAGTTTATCCAGGCCATCAAAGATATGAACCGCCGTTTCGGGATCGGCACTACCATAAAAGAGATCCGTAAGGAAGACATCTCCAAGATGGCCCGTTATGCAGACAAGGAGGCCAATCCTTTATATCCGGTGCCGGTCCTGATGGATTCCAAGGAGTTAGAGCAATTCTATTATTTGTTGTCATCTTAAGAAAGGAAAACATTGGCTATGACAGAATCAGAAATAAAAAGAATCGTAGACCGGCAGCGCGAATATTTCCACAGGGGATCCACGCTGAACCCTGCCTTCAGAATCCGGACTTTACATCGTCTGAAAGCCTGTATCCTGGATTTTGAAAAGGAGATCGAGGAAGCCATCCGGAAAGATCTGGGGAAAAGCGGCTTTGAAAGTTATATGTGCGAGACAGGCCTTACCTTAAGCGAGATCCGCCATATGATAAAGCATATTCCTTCCTACGCCAAAGAGCGCCGGGTGCCCACCCCTCTCTCTCAGTTTCACTCCCGCAGTTATCAGAAGCCTTCTCCCTATGGAGTGACCCTGATTATGAGTCCATGGAATTACCCGTTTCTTTTGACCTTTGAACCTTTGGTAGATGCCATTGCCGCAGGCAATACGGCGGTGTTAAAACCCAGTGCCTACTCCCCTCATACCAGTCAGGTGATCCAAAAAATCGTTGAAGCATGCTTCGCCCCCGAATATGTCACCGTCATCACC
>CAYWRB010000769.1:0-1537 GCA_964460025.1 uncultured Hungatella sp. | reverse complement strand
GTAGCGGACGAGAATGACAAGATCACCGAATTCCAGGAGAAACCGAAGAATCCCAAGTCCAATCTTGCTTCCATGGGAATTTACATCTTTAACTGGGACGTATTGAAGAAATACCTGATTGAGGACGAGGCTGATCCCAATTCCGAGAACGATTTCGGCAACAATATTATTCCCAATCTGTTAAGAGATCAGCGGAGAATGTACGCTTATCATTTCAGCGGATACTGGAAAGATGTGGGAACCATTTCTTCCCTGTGGGAAGCCAATATGGAAGTACTGGATCCGGAACACAGCGGTATCAACCTGTTTGATGAAAACTGGAAGATATACAGCCGCAACAGCGGTATGACCGGACACAGAATCAGCGCGGACGCGGTTGTGGAGAATTCCATGATTACCGATGGCTGCCGTATTTCGGGAGAAGTAAAACACTCCATTCTGTTTGCAGGCGTCAAGGTAGAAAAGGGAGCGGTGGTAGAGGATGCGGTGGTTATGGGCGGCACTACCATCAAAGCCGGCGCTGTCGTAAAACACTGTATCATAGCCGAGAATGTGGAGATTGGTGAGAATACGGTGGTAGGGGCTATGCCTACGGAGGGTGAGAAGGGAGTCGCCACGGTAGGCTCCGGCGTTTTTGTAGGCGACAATGCCAAGATTGGTCCCAAAGCTATGGTATACAATAATGTAAAAGAGGGTGGTGAGGTAAATGACTAATTCTAACGCAAATGCACTGGGAATTATTTTCCCAAACAGTTATGATTCTTTAGTTCCTGAACTGGTGGCGGAGCGTTTGATGGCTTCCATTCCTTTTGCAGGCCGTTACCGTATGGTAGACTTTATCTTATCCAGCATGGTAAACAGCGGGATTGACAATGTATCCCTGGTTGTCCGTAAGAATTATCATTCTCTGATGGATCACCTGGGCGCCGGGCGTGAGTGGGATCTGACCCGTAAGAACGGCGGACTTAACATTGTTCCTCCTTTTGCTCAGAAGACAGTAAAGATTTACAATGGCCGCGTGGAGGCACTGGCCAGTATCATCGATTTTCTGAAGTCCCAGAAGGAAAAATATGTGGTGATGGCTGATACCAATATCGCAGTGAATTTTGATTTCGGTGCATTGATCGATGCCCATGTTGCCAGCGGTGCGGATGTTACCATTGCATATTCCCAGGAGGAGCTTCCCAGATCCTTTATTGACAGCAAGGATATGAACGGGGATCTGTATTACACTCTGGGCATTGAGGACGGCCGGGTAAATGAGATCTACGTGAATCCCAAGTGGGAAGGGCAGCAGAACTTCTCCATGAATATTTATATCACCAGCAGAGAATTGCTGATCGATCAGATTTATACCGCTTTTGTACGGGGATATACATATTTCGAGAGAGATATCCTGATGCCCCAGTTGGAAAAGCTGAATGTACAGGGATTTAAATATGACGGCTATGTGGCCAGAATTACGGACATGAAGAGTTACTTCGACGAGAATATGAGACTGTTGGATGAGGAGAATCTGGATGCATTATTCTCCGGC
>CAYWRB010000768.1:0-1541 GCA_964460025.1 uncultured Hungatella sp. | reverse complement strand
GGCAAACTTTGGATATTGTGATGTTGAGGCCATGCTTAGAGAATATGTACTTAATGAGCCTATAGAAAAATGTTTCTATGTTGTCCATGGAGAAACATATCGGTACAGCGAAGAAATGTATATACTAGTACATCGTTGCATTAATTTGCGAGTAAAATATAGACAAATTTTTTGCCATGTGAGATAATGGAAAAAAATGGAAGGAATTCTCCTCATATGGCATTAAAACCCACACCTATTAAAATATCAGATTCCGTTGTACGCATCCTTTCCAAGTTTTCACAAAGCAGGACTCTTCCGATACGTCAGGTCGAGTGGGCAAAAGTATTCCTCCTCTGCTCCGAGGGATGGAATAATCTGCAGATTTCTTATCAGGTTTCCATCCATCAGGATGCTGTCAGCAAATGGCGCAACCGTTTCTTGAAAAGCCTTCCTCTCCTTCAACAGGTAGAGCAGACCGATCCGGAGCACCTGGAAACTCAGATATCCGCCCTTCTTGCCGACCGCCCCCGTTCCGGGCAGCCGGCAACGTTTACCGATGAACAGATCATCAAAATCCTTGAAGTCGCCTGCCGTAACCCGGAAGAATACGGCTTTGAATCCAGCCACTGGAGCCTTAACCAGCTTGTGGAGGCAGTTGTAAAAGAAGGCATTGTTGAATCTATATCAGCGAAAACCATAAGCCGTTTTTTAAAATATGGGGAAAATCCGCCCCCATCTCATCCGTTATTGGCTGCATTCCTCCGAAAAGACGGAACATCCGGAAACCTTCGCACAGAAAGTCAATGAAATCTGTTCCGTCTATGAGAACGCCATAGAGGTGCTGAACATGACCTGCATACGGTATCCGTAGATGAAATGACCGGAATTCAGGCATTGGAGCATAAATATCCGGACAAACCGGTCATGCCGGGAAAAACTGCCCGGATGGAATTTGAGTATATCCGTCATGGAACTACCAGTCTGATCGGTTTTTTTGATATTGCCACAGGCCGGATGGAAGCGCCATACCTGAACTCGACACGGATGGAAGAAGATTTCGTGAAAGCAGTGGGAGCGCTGGTCCATACGGATCCCGAGGCATCCTGGACCTTTATCTGTGACGGGCTTAACACGCATAAATCGGAGGCGCTGGTCCGATTCGTATCCGAGGCCTGTGGTATGGAAATCGAACTGGGGAAAAAAGAGAAATGTGGGATTCTCAAAAGCATGGAAAGCCGGGGAGAATTTTTACATGACCCTTCTCATCGAATACGATTTGTATATACTCCAAAACACTGCTCATGGATGAATCAGATAGAGATATGGTTTAGTATCATAAATCGCAGGTTAATAAAACGGAAAAGCTATACTTCAATACAACAATTAGAGGAAAGTATCCTTCGTTTTATTGAGCAATATAATGTTACAGCAACTCCATTTAAGTGGACTTATAAAGGCGTTCCTTTGACGGTATAATTTACTCGCAAATTAATGCAACGATGTACTAGTCGGAAGCATGTCTGGAAGATATGACAGAATAGGTTCTGAGAGGAAATGGA
>CAYWRB010000767.1:0-1544 GCA_964460025.1 uncultured Hungatella sp. | reverse complement strand
TACTCTTTATATCTCTTGTCGTTTTTTATCTTGCTTATAGCGTACCACGTTTCTCTGTGTATGGCAACAGCTGTCTTTAATTTTTCTCTGTCGAAGCGGTCACGCAGCATAAGTAGAAATGCTCTTTCCTTTTCAAAAAATTATAACATATGTTCGATTCATATGTAAAGGAAAGAACGGCAAATCTAAAAATCTAATGTAAAGTATGAAATTGTCAAGGTACAGTGCTGCACTTTTGTCTCTCCTGAGAAAGCCTTAAAAAGCTGTATCTGCCAGTCATTTCGCCTAGTACTGCGTTGCGGAAATCTTCTTACCCGCCTCTCTCCTCCGCCCTCATAAACTCCTCCATCACTCCTGCCAATGCCACCGACTCTCCGCGGGTCAGCTTAAATTCACTGCTCCCAATCCCATTTATGGTAGAAAGGAAATCGCTGATCTCATATCTCAGCCCATCCCCCAAAAACCTCTCCGAGTACTTCTCCACCTCTCCTGGATTCTCATAATGTACCTCAAAGTACGCAGTCTTCCACCATGGCGCTTCTGCCACAATGTATCCTTTTGTACCGGATATCAGCAGTC
Organism: uncultured Hungatella sp.; assembly: GCA_964460025.1. Lineage (GTDB taxonomy): Bacteria > Bacillota > Clostridia > Lachnospirales > Lachnospiraceae > UBA3402. The sequence continues at coordinate 965 of CAYWRB010000767.1, read as the reverse complement.
TCCCCTCTGACTTCACTCCCAGCCCGCAGGTTGCCGTGGCAATCCCTGCAGGATACCGCAGAGACACCTTGGTAAAAAGATCCAGCCCGTTTTCTCCTTTAATGGTATCAAACCGGATATCCTCATACTCTTTCCCAAATAACTTCAGTATCGGCAGCATCACATAGCTTCCCAGTTCCATAAAACTTCCGCCATACACCCGGTCTGTCAATTCCCTGGTTTCCGGCTTCTCCAGCTTTGTAAAGCACGCCTCCACATTCCGTATGGTGCCAACCGTCCCGCTGCTTGCAAATCCCAGCAGTTTATGAAACCCCGGACAGTAGGCTGTCTTAATCCCCTCAAACAGAACCAGTTTCTTTTCCCTTGCATAACCAAACAATTCTTCCGCCTGAGCTTTTTTTAATACCATGGGTTTTTCACACAGCACATGCTTCCCATGTTCCAACGCCGCTTTTATATATCCGTAATGGGTCTCATGAGGAGAGGCAATATATACCATATCTACCGCATCAAAAAATTCTTCTATATCTCCGTAAGGACTGATCTCCCATTTATCGGCAAACCGTAAAGCACTCTCCCTATGGGGATTGTATACTCCCTGGGTATTCACACCGCTGACCAGCTTCGCCTCAGGAACAAACCGCTCCGCAATCCTTCCCGTGCCGATAATTCCAATCCGGTGGATGGGGCTGTTCTTTTCCCTGAGCATAGTGCTGGAAATATTCTTAGTCCGCTCCAGGTACACTACCTTACAGTATGCCTTCAGATAATCAAATTCCCCCGTCCAGTCGGAACCGATGGCAAAGACATCTATCTGGAATTTCTTGATATCATTTACCTTCTGCCCCTGGGTTTCCTCAATGACAATCTCATCTGCAAACCCTGACTTTTTCACATTTTCTATGCGGGTCATCAAGGAATCCACCACATTCAGTTTTCCCCTGGCCTTGTCGTAAGCCTCCGTG
>CAYWRB010000766.1:0-1551 GCA_964460025.1 uncultured Hungatella sp. | reverse complement strand
ATACACAGCCCCTCACTTGTGCTAAACTAGAAGGAAAGCATTTCCATCCCCCCTACACTTGGAGAGTTACACAAGGAGGCCAGATGGAACGAAAAACCATGAAAGACATCCCCCTAAATGACCGCCCTTACGAAAAGTGTGTCAGAACGGGACCGGAAAGTTTAAGTGACGAAGAACTGCTTTCCATCATCATACGAACCGGCAGCCGGCAGAACAATTCTCTGGAGACGGCCAGACAGATTTTAGCCTTAAATTACCCCCGTGACGGAATCCTGGGCTTATGTCACCTATCCCTGTCCGAACTAACCAGCATAAACGGAATCGGAACCGTAAAAGGAATCCAGCTTTTATGTATCGGAGAGTTGTCCCGCCGAATCACCAAGCGCTTTGCGGTATCTGAAATCCCGCGATTTCAAGACCCGGAAGCAGTAGCCCAATATTATATGGAAGACATGCGCCACATGGAGCAGGAACAGCTTTACGCCATGTTTCTGGACACCAAACAGGGCCTTATAAAAGACATCATGATCTCCAAAGGAACCGTCAATGCCTCCATTGCGTCGCCCAGAGAAATTTTTGTGGAGGCATTGAAACACCGTGCCGTCGGAGTGATCCTGGCCCACAACCATCCAAGCGGAGACCCTACCCCCAGCAGAGAAGACTATCTGCTGACGAAACGAGTCAAAGAAGCCGGCTCTCTCATCGGTATTCAGCTGCTGGACCATGTGGTGATAGGAGACAATTCTTACAGCAGTTTTAAAAAAGAAGGAATGTTATAGATGGAATCGAAATATAATCGTTATGTATTGGTAATTCTCACAATATTTTGTGTTGTTTTGATCGGAGTGACTTCTTTTTCCGATAACTGGCTGACTCCCTTAAGGACTGCCGTGGGATATGTCCTGATTCCGATTCAGTCCGGGGTCAACAGAGTCGGGGTTATGATCTATGATGAGCTGGCCGATTACACCAAGTTAAAGACCGCGTTGGATGAGAACAGGAGGATGCAGGAGGACATTGATCGCCTGATAGAAGAGAATAATCGTCTGTCTGCGGAACAGTTTGAACTGCAGCGTTTAAGAGAATTATACGAGTTAGACCAGGAATATATGCAGTATGAGAAGACCGCTGCCAGAGTGATCGCCAATGATTCCGGCGACTGGTTTCAGGTCTTTCGGGTGGACAAAGGTTCCGCCGACGGAATTTCCGTAGGCAACAATGTGATGGCAGGAGGAGGCCTGGTAGGAATCGTTACGGATGTAGGCGCTCACTATGCAACCGTTCGTTCCATTATCGATGATTCCAGCCGGGTGGGAGCCATGGCAGTACAATCAGGAGATACCTGTATTGTGGGAGGAGATTTAACCCTGTATGTAGAAGGGCGCCTTCGGATCAGCAATATTCAGAAAGGTGCTGATGTAAAAGACGGAGACCGAATCTTCACCTCCAATATCAGATCCAAATTCCTTCACGGTATTTTGGTGGGGTACGCCACGGAACTTACGTTGCACAACAATCAGCTGACAAGAACCGGCTACCTACTTCCTGCAG
>CAYWRB010000765.1:0-1555 GCA_964460025.1 uncultured Hungatella sp. | reverse complement strand
GAAGGCTTCATCCCCCGTATGCTCATAGTGGTTCCGGATATGGGTACACAGCCAGGCGGCTCCCATGACCCAGTAGGTCGCGGAAATACAGATATCCTGAGGCGCACAGTCTGCCCAGATATCCGTATTATGATGGGCTGTCATTCCTCTGCATCCATACATCCTTCGGGCAGTCTCCCTCCCCCTCCTTCGCATCCGTTTCAGCAGATCAAACAGTGGACGGTGACACTCCGGAAGGTCACAGATCTCTGCCGGCCAGTAATTCATTTCCGTATTGATATTGATCGTAAATTTGGAGTCCCAGCACGGCTCCATTTTTTCATTCCAGATACCCTGCAGATTTGCAGGCAGTGTGCCGGGACGACTGCACGAAATCAGAAGATATCTTCCATAATCAAAGTATGTTCTGGTATATTCCAGACGTTCCATATCCTGTCCCGCCAGGCGGAACCGGACACGTCCAAAAAGACTGCGGTAATCCTTCTCATGATCTCTCAGGATCTGTTCATATCCTTTCTCTGCCGCCGCATCCACACGCTTCACAGCACGCCTGACGTACTGAAGCTGTTCTTCCTGCTGTCTCAGCATTGCCCTGACGGCGGCAAGAGAATCCTCGCCGTTCTCCTCCGGATACTCCGGAAGTGTTCCGTCCTCCCCGCAGTAAAAGGTAGTTTCCGCAGCTGCATACAGGGTAACACTTTCTGCTGCCTTTACCAGAAGATGCTCCCCCACCACCTGTACTTCTCCGCCTTTTGCCACAGCCTTCACAGCCACTGCCAGCTTGACGCCGCCTTCGCCGCAGGAGGCCAGCAGCATAATCGTATCATCACTGACCTTTTTCACCGTCTCATAGAACCTTCCCCTGGTAAGCAAAGCGCTTAAGGACAGTGTCTTCTCTCCGGGAGAATCCGCATGGATCACAAGAATCTGATCCGGAGCCGACACAAAATAATGTCTCTTTGTCTCACCGTATGCTCCTCTGCTGATGCTGCTCACCACCGCCCGTTCCAGATCCAGCTCTCTCTCATATCCCGCTTCCACATCCATGCTGCCTTCCCAGTTGATCCAGAGATCCCCGGCGTTCTGATAGGGCCGCTGACTTTGAGGAATCCCGGAAAAAGACTGCATCACCTTTTTTTCAGCCTCCGGAATTTTTCCCTGCCGGATCAGTTCTCTGATCTCAGGCAGACTCTTCTTTGTCTCCGGATTGATCCGGTCGATCGGTTCGCCATACCAGACGCTGTCTTCATTCAGCTGGATTCGTTCATAACCGGGCTGGCTAAATACCATTGCTCCGATTCTTCCGTTTCCCAGCGGATAGGCTTCCTCCCATTTTGCCGCCGGTTTTGTGTCAAACAATCTGCTCATATTACCTCCTCTTATCCCACTCCGAAACCTGTCACAGAGAACGTACCAGCATCCATGACAGGATCAGAAAGAATACTCCATTGATACATTTTATTGCAAGCATTCCCTCCAGGGTAATTCTGGAAACTGCCAGAAGATTTCTGCTTTTCTGAATGACAAGGATCAGAAGCAGAAGCGGCAGACACAT
>CAYWRB010000764.1:0-1570 GCA_964460025.1 uncultured Hungatella sp. | reverse complement strand
CGGAATGGGCCAGACAAGAGGTAAAGGACAGATGGGGTGAGGACGGAGGTATCTCTGAGGATCGGATGACCATAATGTTGTGAAGTGAGGTTTCCTTTGCCCATTGTCCAAAGCTTAAAAATGATATATAATCGGAAGCATAAAAGATGGAAGGAATTAATATCCTATGTTTTTAATGCTGAAAAATTCCCCGGTGTTGGAGGTGTCAAAGGAGGGGGCCTGTGAGATTCTGGATTTTCACAGGCTTCCTTTTGGACTGCGCAGGGAAGGGGTGACATTTCCGGAATTCGTGGAGTGGGCGGTGAACCGGACTTTGTCTATTGACAGAAGCAATGCTAAAGCAATCTTAAATTCTCTGCGGCTGTCCCAGAATAACCGGTACGGGGTCTGCTTGGCCTGTCGGGGATTAAGTCTTGAGGATGGGTATTGGATACGGCAGGATGGAGATGAAAAAGGCTGGGAGGACATAAATTTATTTCGGAATGAGCTAAGCCTGTATCTTGCGGAATTGGCGTTGTCAGGCAGCAGCTTCTGCCACAGGGAAGAGCAAAAGAATCTGCCGTTTCTCGGGCCGGAACGGAGACTGAAGATTCATACGCCGGAGCTGACCACCTGGGGAGTCAGTGCAAAGGGGTGGATCAGGTCGGAGAGCGGTCTTTATCTCCATAAGGTTGGGAAGTATGAAATTCCCGCTTCCCGGATCCTGGAGGTCCTTGGAATTCCTCACATTTCTTATGAAGTGTCTGAGGAGGAGATAGAAGGGTATATTTCTGAGGAGCGGAAACAGTGGCTTGAGGGTGTGGGGGAGAAAATGGTAAAATCCCGTCTTTTTACGGATGAAGATATTTCTATGGTGACTTTTGAAGAGTTTTCTGTCTTTTGCGGGTTTTATGGTTTGAATCCCTATAAGGAGGCCATGGAGATTGACAGGACATCCTATCTGCAGATGCAGGCTGCGGATTATCTTCTGAACAATGATGACAGGCATGGGCAGAACTGGGGATTTTTTATGGAGAACAGCACAGGAAAGCTGACGGGATATTGTCCGCTGTTTGACCATGATCACGGATTTTCATCCAGCAGATATGTATTTTCACAGACAACGGAGAAAAGGATGACTTTGGAGGAGGCTGCAATAGAGGCACAGAAGGAGCTAAAGCTGGATGTTTCCGGACTCTTTCAGATGGAGAGGCCGCCTTATCTGGATAACGGTCAGTGGGAGAGGGTGCTGAATCGGTGTGGTGTGATGGCAATGTGAGGAGGACATTTATTTCCGCGAGCAACGAGCCAAGTGGGCATGCTTGCATGCACATTTGGCGACTGCCGCGAGGGTCAAATACCCCGCTGCTCTGCAGCGCTACAAGCTTGATGCCCCGTTGCTTGCAGCGGGGTTTTTGACTTTCAGAGAGGAGATATACAAAATGCCACAGATCAGATGAATCTATTTATATAACAAAAACGGTTATGGGGATATGGTTATTATAGGAATGGAGGTTTATGAAAATACCTTGCGCCGGCTGCAAAGGCCGTAAAAAAGGGTATCGGACGCGAAGAATCCGGTCCCTTTGCC
>CAYWRB010000763.1:0-1579 GCA_964460025.1 uncultured Hungatella sp. | reverse complement strand
GCGGAGCTTTTAGAAGGGCTGGAAGACTTTGATTTTGATGATTTGTGATGAAGGGAGGTGGATTTTCCGTGCAGACGGATCGTGGTGTACAGATGGAACCAGAAACGATGGCAGGCGGCGAAACTGGGACAGAACAGGCGAAAGAGAGAATTCACCGCTGGCGGCTGATTCTGGGGCAGGAGTCACAGGAACGGTTTCAGACTATGAGTGGGGCCGGGGATATGGTGCTGTCACAGGAGCAGTTTCTGATGGATCAGGCTCTGGCTGCCATCTATAATAAAAGCGGCGCAGGAGGTTTTGGAAGCGGCGGGAGAGGGGCAGGAAAGGGGCCTTCTAATCCCCAGATTTCCCAGTGGCTGGGGGACGTCAGGTCTCTGTTTGACAAGGATTTGGTGAAGATCATTCAGTCGGATGCTATGGAGCGGTGCGGGTTAAAGCAGCTGATTTTTGAGCCGGAGCTTTTGGAGAATCTGGAGCCGGACGTGAATATGGCGGCGACCATTCTGCTTTTGAAGGATCAGGTTCCCAAAAGAAGCAAGGAGAATGTCCGGGAGTTCATAAGGAAAATCGTAGAGCAGATCAATCAGCTACTGGAAAGTGATATCCGCAGGGCAGTGACAGCGGCGGTAAATAAAAGGCAGCATTCGCCCATTCCGTCTGCGGCGGCGCTGGATTATCAGACTACCATCCGCAGGGGAATTAAGAATTATAATCCTCAGATTGGAAAGGTGGTACCGGAGCATTTTTATTTTTATGACAGGACTTCCAAAACAGCTGCCAACAAATATACGGTGATTCTGGATGTGGATCAGAGTGGGTCCATGGGAGAATCAGTGATTTATTCGTCCATTGTGGGCTGTATTTTGGCCAGTATGGCTTCCATCAAAACCAGAATCGTGGCCTTTGATACCCAGGTGGTGGACTTGACGGAAAAATGTGATGACCCGGTGGATCTGCTGTACGGGTTTCAGCTGGGAGGCGGGACGGATATTAACCAGTCGGTGGCCTATTGCCAGACATTTATTGAAAATCCGAGAAAGACCCTGTTTTTCCTGGTTACGGATTTGATGGAGGGCGGGAACAGGGCGGCCCTTGTCCGGCGGTTGGGAGAGATGAAGGAAGACGGGGTTACGGTGGTGTGCCTGTTGGCGGTTGCTGACGGGGGAAAGCCTTATTATGATGCCCAGATGGCGCAGAAGGTGGCGTCACTTGGGATTCCCTGTTTTGCATGTAATCCAGAAATGCTTCCGGAGCTGCTAGAAAAGGCGCTTAAGGGGCAGGATCTTTCCGGATTTTCGGGAGAAAAGGGGAAGAAAGGCTAGCGCTTGTGAAGAGCCTTGATTGGCTGACACCAGATATCGTATACTTTCAGTAACGAAACTAAAACTCATCGGAAAAAATTTCGGTGAGTTTTTTGTTTTCGACAAATTTTATTCTTTCAGGTATTCCATTCTTTCCTTAAAACCCTTATAATAGTCTTACATCAGAGAAAGCGGGCAGCACTCCTTATTTGGAGGATGCGCGCCTTCGGGACGGACTTAGGACAGCTTAGGTCTGTGCCGCAGGTGTGCAAACACCA
>CAYWRB010000762.1:0-1580 GCA_964460025.1 uncultured Hungatella sp. | reverse complement strand
AAGCGGTGAAAACGGGAACAGCGGAAGCAGCAGCACTGCGGCAGCAGCGGAAACCACGGCAGCCCAGGCTTCTCAGGGAGGGCAGAATAGTGAATCGGCTTCAGGGGATGAAGCGGTTACCCTGAATTTTTATGCATGGTCCGATGAGGAAGGAATTTTTACCAAGCTGGCGGATGCCTATATGGCGAATCATCCAAATGTGACCATCAAATGCCAGTTTATACCAAGCAATGATTATATGACAAAGCTTCTGACTGCATTTTCAGGCGGCGGTGACATCGATTGCTTCGGAGTATCTTCTCCACCAAGCTTGGCACAGGTACAGGCCAAAGGTTCCGTTATGGCATTGGATGACATGATTGCAGCCAACGGTACGGATACCAGCGGTTATGAGGGAACTCTGGAATCCATAGCGATCGATGGAAAAACCTACGCTCTTCCATACAAGACAAGTTCCTGGGTGGTTTACTACAATAAGGATATTTTTGACGGAGCAGGAGTACCGTATCCGGAAGGCGACTGGACATGGGAGGAATACTATGACATTGCAGGAAAGCTTACCAGCGGAGAGGGTGCCAATAAGATTTATGGTTCCTTGAATTTCCAGCCTACCAGCCTGTGGTGGAGGGTTCCGGCCAACAGCAAGGGCGCTACCAACCCGGTAAATGACGATGAACTTCATGACTGGATGAAAGCTGCTGAGTTCTGTAAGAGTCTTTCGGACGCAGGATATCAGCCGCCTTATGAAGACATGGCCAGTGAGTCTGGTGCTGATTATACAGGCAATTTCCTTCAGGGCAAGTATGGAATGTATTTTACCGGTGACTGGGGAGTGGAGATGCTGAATACCTCCATTGCCAACGGTGACGGCGATGTGAAATACGATATTGCTCCTCTTCCCCACTGGGAAGGTGAAGAAGCGGCTACTCCAGGCGCGCCTGGTCTTCTGATGGTAGCACAGAATGCAAAAAATCCCGAAGTAGCATTTGACTTTATCTCCTACTGTGCGGGAGCAGAGGGAGCAGACCTTCTTCTGGACAACGACTACTTCCCGGCGTGGCAGTCCGATGAGACTATTGCTACCTACACGGAGGGAAAGACGGCCCCAGAGCATATTGAGTACATTGTAAATCAGAAAATAATTTCCCAGGTTCCCTGCGATGAGTACTATAACTCCGTAACTAATATCATCAAAGAAGAGGTTTCTCTGTATCTGATTGGTGAGCAGGATATTGAGACAACAGAGGCAAACAGCAAGAAGCGAATGCAGGATGAGGTGTTGAATGCACAGTAACCCCCATGCCCTGCCAAGGCACCACTATTGGGGAAAATGAATGCAGAAGCCGCCTGAATTCCAGGCGGCTTCTATATTCATATAAAATTTTTTGAGCCTCACAAAAAAGAAAGGAGACGCGTATGACAAATGTAAAAGCAAAGATGCCTGCTTATCTAAGACGACAGCAGAAGACCGCGGTTTTGTTTTTGCTGCCTAACTTAATCGGATTTCTTATTTTTATTTTATATCCTGTGTTCCGGGCTTTTGTGATCAGTTTGACCAACTGGGATGGCTTTGCCACCAT
>CAYWRB010000761.1:0-1591 GCA_964460025.1 uncultured Hungatella sp. | reverse complement strand
ACTTAATCTACAATCAGCTTCTCCTTCTTCCTATAACTCATAACAGAATAGTAAGCCGGCAGCATCAACAGTGCCAAAATCGTAGAGGCAACCAGCCCTCCCACATCTACCAGCGCCAACCCCTGCATCATCTCTCCCGCATCTCCGTAAGCCAGACACATGGGAATCATTGCCACAATCGTAGTCAGCGTCGTCATCAGGATCGGTCGAAGACGGGTGGTACCTGCCTCAATCAATGCGGTATTCAAATCCATCTCCTGCCGGTACTGATTCACCGTGTCCACATAAAGAATACCATTATTCACCACAGTTCCCACCAGCATCAAAAATCCCAACATAGACGGCATACTTATCGTTACGTCGGCCAAAAACAGAAGCCCGAAGGAACCGATCAGTGAAAACGGAATGGTTGTCATAACCATCAATGAAAACTTAGGAGATTCAAACTGTGCCGCCATAACAACAAACACTAAAAACGTTGCTATCAAAACCGCCTGGAACAAGGCTCCCAGCTCTTCTATCATGCTTTCATCCACAGCGTTCTGAGCGATGGAAATATCCATGGTCAGCGATGGATTTACCACCTCCTGCATGAGAAGATTTCTCACCCGTTCCACATCCTTCCGGTCATTGGTGTTTACCATCTCGGTATAGTCTCCTGTAACCGTCACCTGATACTGTTTGTCAGATCTGGTAATACTCAGCGGGCTGTCCTGAAATACCACTTCCGCAATATCGGACAATGCCACGGAGGCTCCGGTGGCCGTAGGAATTACAATGCCTTTTACCTGGTCCAAAGTGGTATATTCTCCTTCCGGATATTCTACCATAACACTGATCTCGTTGCCCTTTACCTCCAGCGTCGTGGCCTCGGTTCCACCCAGCATGGTATTAATCAGCCCTGCTGTCTGAACAGGAGAAAGGCCTTCCGCGGCAGCCTGAACGGGATCAATCTCGATCTTAACGACAGGTGCTGCGTTCTCCAGGGTAGAGTGGACTCTGGTCACCTCACCTCTTTCCGTAAGCTGCTTCACAATACTGTCCGACGCTTCTTTCAGATTGTCATACTGGGTGCTCTCTAAAATCACCTCGAAACCGCTGGTCGTGGTCATCATAGAGCCCATCATGCTGCTGGATTCCATAGTGATGTCACAGTCCGGTATCTGAGCCATCAAAGGCTTCCACAATCGGATGACTTCTTCCGTCTCCAGCTTGCAGTCATCTGACAGATAGGCGGACAGCGTAGCTCCGGAACCTCCCATGCTTAAGCCTGTAGATCCATAAGAAAGCATGTAAGAGTCCACGTTCTCATCTGCGGTCACCACCGCCTCCACTTTCTGAAAAATCTCATCGATCTCTTCTATCTTAAGACCAGGTTTTGTCTCCACCGATATGGCAATTGTACCTTCATCAGCCGAAGAAATCAACTCCATTCCAAGCTGTGTTGCCATGGCAATGGATATAACAAGCAAAACGATGGATGTGAAAATAACCGTCTTTTTCTTCGGCAGCAACACCTTCATAATGCTTCTATATCCGTTCTGAAGTCCTGTAATCATGCCGGATAAAGGTGCATGTTCCTTTTCCCTTG
>CAYWRB010000760.1:0-1593 GCA_964460025.1 uncultured Hungatella sp. | reverse complement strand
ACTTTTGGTTTTGCGCAGTCAGATTAATCCGCATTTTTTGTTTAATGCCTTGGAGAGCATCCGGATGCACAGTGTGATTAAAAAGGAGTTTGAGACGGCGGATATGGTACAGAAACTTGCCTTGATGGAGCGTCAGAATGTGGAGCTTGGCAATGACTTTGTGAGGGTCCGGGATGAGATTGGGTTTATCGAGGCCTATCTGGAGCTGCAGAAATATCGTTTTGGGGAAAGGCTCACTTATGAAATCTGTGTGGAAAAAGACTGCGAGGATTATTGGCTTCCCAAACTTACGCTTGTGACTTTTGTGGAAAATGCCTGTGTGCATGGAATGGAAAATAAGACGGCGGCAAGCTGGGTATTTGTCCGCGTGTATCGGGAGAAGGGGGAACTGGTCATGGAAGTGGAGGATACGGGCAAAGGCATGCCGGAAGAAAAGTGTAGACAGTTTGTGAAGGAAATGTCCAATGTAAAGATAGATATGCTAAAGGAAAAACAACATGTGGGGATATTAAATGTTGCTCTGCGATTAAGGCTGGCCACGGATGATAAGGTACGTTTTGAGATGAGCAGTGAAATGGGTGTGGGAACAATGGTGGTCATCAGTATTCCCCTTGACGTGGCGGAACAGATTGCAGGGAATGGCAAAGAAACCTGATGATTCTGATAATAAGCGAAAGAGGTAAGTGGTATGTTGAAGGTATTACTTGTGGATGACGAGCCTTTCATTTTACAGGGGCTTGCCGTGATCATTGACTGGGCTAAGGAAGGATTTGAAATTGCGGGGAAGGCGTCTAACGGGTTGGAGGCCCTGAAGATTCTTAAGAAGGAAAAGATCGATCTGGCGATCGTGGATATCAGGATGCCGGAGATGACAGGGCTTGAACTTTTGGAAAAGATCCGGCAGGAAAAAATATCGGACGCTTTTTTTGTGGTGTTAAGCGGTCATAATGATTTTGAGTATGCCAGAAGCGCTTTGCAGAATGAATGTCTGGATTATTTGTTAAAGCCGGTGGAACAAGAGGAATTGATCAGGATGCTGGGCAGGGTCAGGGAGATCTGTGAAAAAAGCAGCCGGAAACGTGAAGACGATTCCGTGATGGAGCGGGAAGCTTTTGCGAAAAACATGATTCCTATCTGCTATGGCAGGTATCGACCGGATAATGTGGAATATGTACAAAAATATATGGGGGAAAGTAACAAATTTCGTTATATCAGCGTGGAACCGGATGGAAGCAGTGGGGAAATAAACCGTCTTTCCGGTGAAGAAAAGAGACAGCTTCAGAAGGAGCTTTACCAAAAGTGCACCATACTGTTTCCGGAGGAGGAATATCTGTGTATTCTGGATGCTTCCGTCAGAGAAGGATCCTATGATGTAGGCATCGTTTATACGGATGAGCTTTTGGACGGTTCGGGAGGAATGTCGGAGCAGGAATATCTGGCGCAGATACAGAGAGAAATCAAAAAGAGTGTCAGGTTTCCTGTTGAGATTACTATAGGAAGAAGCGTGGAGGCAATCGAAGATATATCGGAATCCTGCAAATCAGTGCTTTTAGCCCGTTCCCTGAAAGGCCTCGATATTAAAGAAAAACTTAA
>CAYWRB010000759.1:0-1594 GCA_964460025.1 uncultured Hungatella sp. | reverse complement strand
CTTCTGCTGAATCGGAATTTCATGATCGTCTTATCACCATAAACCGAATTGTGAAACCAATCTCTCTCCGAAGATGGCGGCGTATATTTTTTATACTCCAGCCCATCATCCAAATCAATGGTATCCCATGATTCGTGGCGGACGAACTTATCCAGGGTTCCCAGAAGGCATATGTATTCCTCTTTTTCCAGATAATCCGCCCCATATTCCTTTTCAAGCAGCGAACAATCCAGACGTGTATTTGCATACCGGGCTTTCAGACATTCATCTCGCTCCAATTCCATCTGTTCCCCAAATCGTTCCACCAAATACGATGGACGATATACGGAAGTCACCGTGTGCTCCTCCTGATTCACCTTTACCGACAGCTCACGATCCGAATATATTTCCGAATCAAAGGACAGCAGACTTTCTCCTCTCTCCACAGCTTCCGCCACCGCCGTAGCTGCCACATCTTCGTCTCCCAGCCAATAGGATCTGCCGTAATCATGAGCCGGCGCCTGATCCCAATAAGGTTCTGTCTTCATCTCTTTATCCAGAGCGATCCGCAGCCGAGTTAACCCGTCCGATCTTGGATATTGTTTTAAATCTCCCAGCTTGTCCTTCGCCGTAACCTGACGCTTATAGAAATCCGCAATCTTCCTGATTTCCCCGTCCCTTTGACTGCGTACCAGCCGAAAACACTGCAGATTCGCCTCCAGGCTTTTTAAAAATGCATCCGTACTCTCAAACTGCCCGTACAGGGACTTTTCATTCAGTATAAAATTCAATCTTCACCACCCCAGAATCACATCCAGATCCTTCTCGATCTGATCAAACAATCCTTCCTGCTGATTCTTCACATGTCCTTCTTCATCCAGAAGGACCTCCACCGGTACGCTTATTTTATCCTCATCCTGCCGGAAAAAGTAAAGCCGCGTTTTGTCGAGAGTTATCCGATCACTGTTTACACATCTCCGAAGCCCATTAAAAATATGATCACTGTGGGTCTCCATCACCACCTGCAGCCCTTTACCGGCCAAAAATACCAAAAACTCCATCAACTCCGCCTGCCCTGAAGGGTGTAGATGAATCTCCGGATTCTCAATGATCAGCATATCTCCTTTTTTACAGGAAAATGCCGCGATAATAATCTCAGCAATGTAGCTGACTCCTGTCCCCACATTCTTAGGCCTGATATTCCTTCCAAGTTCACGATTGCCGTAGGATACCCGTATCAGCTCCGTACCCGGAATCTCCTCCGCGCTTACCCGATAACCTAAAATCTTTTCCAGCCAGTAATCTACCTGACCGCCCAATGTCAGTTTCGTCCTGTCATCATAGATAAATTCTTTTTCTGCCAGCAGCTCATCCTGATGTCCTTCCAGATAGAAAAACGCATATTCACACCGGACTCCAATCTGCTCCTTCCCTTCCAGGGATTTTGGATATGTGTCCTCCACCCCGATCCGATCCGCTGTCAGATAACGGATGTTTATTCCGTCCGGAAATTTGTTCCCGCTTCTCTCTTCCTTCCCATCTTCATCAAAAAGCTTGCGATACAGATACGCTTTCCCATGATACTCATAAGCAGCTTCCAGAAAAATTCTCTTGC
>CAYWRB010000758.1:0-1596 GCA_964460025.1 uncultured Hungatella sp. | reverse complement strand
AAGGCAAAACCGCCGTGGACATGGTGGAGAAGCACCACAGAATAGGCGATGACTACAAGGCAGTGCTTCTGGACTGGAAGATGCCGGATATGGACGGCCTGGAAGTGACCAAGAAGATCCGAGGAAGCGTTGGCGGTGACATCCCGATTCTGATCGTGTCCGCATATGATTGGAGCGATATTGAGGATGAAGCGAAGTCTGCTGGTGTGAACGGATTTATCTCAAAACCGCTGTTTAAATCCAATCTGTATCTGGGCCTTAACCGTTATATTGAAGGAATGCCGGAACAGGAAGAGAAAAAGAACGAGACTTTAGATTTTACCGGCAAGAGAATTCTTTTGGCGGAGGATAACGATTTAAATTGGGAGATTGCAGAGGATATTCTTTCTGAAGAAGGCTTTGAACTGGAGAGGGCGGAGAACGGACAGATCTGTGTGGAGAAGTTCCGAAATTCTCCGGAAGGTTTTTATGATGTGGTTCTGATGGATATCCGTATGCCTGTGATGAATGGTTATGACGCCTGTGTCGCCATTCGAGGACTGGACAGGCCGGACGTGAATCTGCCGATTATTGCTATGACGGCCGATGCTTTTTCCGATGATGTCCAGCGGTGCAAGGAATGCGGCATGAACGAACACATTTCCAAACCCATTGACGTGTCCAGACTGATGCGGATTTTGCAGGAATATTTAGATTAAACTTTCATGCATAGTAGAGACTTCCGGATTTAAAAATCCGGAAGTTTTTGCAAAAAAAGGCACATACTATTAACACAACCGTAAACAAGACGGAGGTTTACTATGAGACATGGATTTGTAAGAATTGCAGCGGCTACTCCCAAGATCCGGGTAGCGGATCCGGAGTATAACGGAGAACAGATTTTTGGAATGATTCAAGAGGCGGCGCTTCATAAGGTTAAAGTTATGGTGTTTCCGGAATTGTGTATCACCGGCTACACCTGTGATGATCTGTTCATGCAGGAGAGTCTCCTCTCGAAGGCCAGAGATGTGCTGAGAACATTGATTCATAATACAAAAGCTTTAGATCTGCTGGTATTCGTGGGAATTCCCTGGCAGTGGGGAGGGAAGCTTTACAATACGGCAGCGGTTTTCACCAAAGGCCGTCTGTTGGGAGTGGTTCCGAAGAAGAATCTTCCCAACTATGGGGAATTTTATGAGGCCAGGCATTTTACGGCAGGAAACGAGAAGACGGTTATGGTGCCCTGGGAGGAGGGGCAGGTTTCCATGGGAACCAATCTTTTATTCCGGTGCAGTACCATGCCGGAGCTTACGGCGGCCTGTGAGATATGTGAGGATGTATGGGCGCCATGTCCTCCCAGCATCAGTCATGCGCTGGCAGGAGCCACGGTGATCGCCAATTGTTCGGCCAGCGATGAGACTGTGGGAAAAGGGGCTTACAGAGAGGAACTGATCGGCGGGCAGTCGGCAAGGCTGGTATGCGGCTATGTCTATGCCAATGCCGGGGAAGGAGAATCTACCCAGGATCTGGTATTCGGAGGACACAATATCATTGCGGAGAACGGCAATCTATTGGCCGTATCCAAAAGGTTTGAGACCGGCATGATCTGCGGGGATG
>CAYWRB010000757.1:0-1597 GCA_964460025.1 uncultured Hungatella sp. | reverse complement strand
GACGTCCTTCAACACCTGACTTTCGCCAAAGTTCTTACAGAGATTTCTGATTTCCAATTTGTTTCTTGTCATACCAATACCCATGCCTTTCTCTCAGCCAGTGCTCCTATTCATTTATATAGCCTGCCACATCCAGGCTCTTTATCTGTGTGCAGATACCCACGGTTACAATCCAAAGCATTGCCAGCAATATGGCTGGAATCACGAAATACTGCCAAGCCTGTACCTGTACAAATACAATTTCCTTTAATCCCATCCCCAGCAGACCAAACAGACCGCTGATCAGCTTATCGCCAAATAATTCCGCGATCGCCGCACCACAGACCGCTCCCAGACCGCCTGCCATGAGTACCGGATAGAGTTCCTGTTTCCGAATCGCCGCAAAGGGAATGCCCATTGCCCTTTTCGCCGCCAAAGCCGAGACCTCTCTTGCAAGACGCAGTTTCAAAAATAATGCCGTTATCAGTGCGGTCAGACATATCCCTATAAGCAGCACGGCGATTCCCGCCTGCTGTACCTGCGCGGTAACGCCGCCCAGCGTCTGCCCGAGAAATTCTTCCATATTTTCAACACTGTAGCCACCGCCCAACTGCCCGCGCAGATCGGCTGCAAAGCTATCCGGGGCAGAAGCTGACAACGTAATCCCGTAGCTGTATTTTTCTGCCAACTCGTTGGCGAATGTGCAGACGGTTTTCGCCGTCCTGCCGCCGCTGGTCACATCCTGATAGATACCGCTGACAGTAAAGCTCTGCACCCCATCACCCGCTATAATTTCCAGTGTACTGCCCACCGTCCTATTAAGCTCCTCCGACATGAGATAAGACAGGGCGATCTGCCTTTCCGTTTTCGGACTTTCTCCTTCGAGATAGGTAAGCCCCACACCCGCATTCTGACCAGTGTCAATGTGCATGCCCACCGCCTTGCCGTCCTCCTCCCGAACAGCCTGCAAACGCACTCTGCGCAGCACATCCATATGCTCCACAATGCCTTGCTGCGCCGCTGTCTGCAGGAGGCTTTCCGCAGTCTGATTCCGCTGCTCCACATCCTCACCCTGTTCCACCTCTAAAAGCAGATCACACACGCTGCTGCCCATATAGGTGACAAACTCATCATCTTTCATGGTCTGCACTGTTCGAAGCGGCACGGTGATCAAAAGTGAAACGAGCAGCAGCAGGCTGAAAATGATCCCATAGCCATGCCGCATTTCATGCAGTCCTAAGAGCAGGTTGACGGGAACCCTTTTTGACCTGCGGAGTCCGTCCTTTACCTTTGCTTTTCGCCCAAAGCCCTTTTCTGTCACCAACAGATCGGTGACCGTAACTTTATCCAGACGGCTGAGTATTTTTCTGGAAAACAGAAGAACGATTCCGTATACCAGCATAGCCACCAGTGCCGACAAAATCCGTCCCATAGCGCCGGATGGCTGGCTGCCAAAGGTGCGGCTGATATGACCGGTCAGCATGGACGCGCCAAATCCTCCCAGCACAAAGCCCAGAACACATCCCGCCGCCGTGAGAATCCTGATTTTTCCAAGATACAGTCCGCGTATGCCTTTTTTTGAGATTCCCATTGCCTTCATCGTCCCGATTTCCCGCAT
>CAYWRB010000756.1:0-1599 GCA_964460025.1 uncultured Hungatella sp. | reverse complement strand
ACTTTCACTCGTTTCGCGATCAGATAGTCCTCAATCTGGGCATAATTGCCGCCATTTTGGTTGGTACCGGAAAGCACACTTCTCTCGCCAATCTTGGATGAAACATATTCATTTACAAGAGCTGTATAACCCTTCTTACCTCCGCCATCCATAAAAGGAACGTTCCGGTAAGGGTCCCTTATTTTGAAATCTTCTAAGGTTTTAATACCTGTTGTCATATCTGATACCCGGGAACTGTAAACTACGGAACCTCGTTCAGAAGCACGGATTGCAAGACTCTGTAAATTTACCTCCTGATACAGGACAATTCCCATGAACAGGATCAATATCAGAGAAAAAAAGATTGCTGGAAAAATGATGGTTATTTCGATTGTCATGTATCCACCTTTATTGTGTGCGATATTTTGGAAAAGAGTATTTAGTTTCTTCATTTTAACCTATTCTGTCTCCATCCGTATTTTTGGGAAAATCCACCAGAGATATTTATGATATCTCTGGTGAATAATGTAACTATCAGCCACTCTCCCCTGGTTTTTTTATTGAACCACTATCAAATACTGTTTCCATAATTGTTTGTGCAAAATTAAAAATCTGCTTTCTAAACAACAGAGCAATACACATCAAAGCCGCTATAATCATAACCAGCTCAACAGTTCCCATGCCTTCCTCTTCCTCATAAAATTGTTTTAACAGATCCATACTCATCATTCTCCTTTTTCTTAATTTCTATAAAAATGCCTCTTAAGCGGCACTTTTAACAACTCCTCCTACATCCCTGATGTCATACTCAAAACTGCTGGTGTTGCCACAATCAGCACAATTCCAAGGAACATGATCATCATGGGAATCAGTATCTTGGTACTTGCCTGTTCTCCCAGTTCCTTTGCCGCATTCTTCCTCATTTCCCAGCATTCACGCCCTTGTTCCCTCAACACCGGTACTACCTCGGCTCCGCCTCTTTTCAAGTTCATAACAATCACAGATACAAACTTTGTCACTTCTTTTACATGACACCTTCTTGCAAATTCCTCATAGGCAGTTCCTTCCGGTTTTCCGGCTTTGATTTCCGCCAGGGCATACCTCATTTCATCATAGAGGATATGACTCTTTTTATTCTCGTTAATAATCTTTTCCCATGCCTTGGAAATCGTCATACCTGCATTAACCAAAAGCGTTAATTTATTTACAAACTCCGGAAACTCCATCTGGATCGAAAGTCTTCTCTTTTTAATATTCTCATTCAGACTGCTGTCCACCAGGAACGGAACAGCCGGAAAGGCCGCTATAGCCGCTGCCGTCAATCCCACCCCATCCGTACTTCCCTGAACTACCATAATCATCCCCATAAAGGACGCCCCTACGGAAGCAATCAATCCCACCGCCAGGCGGTACCCCTTATGGATATAGTGGTAAAACTCCGCATTTTTCGGCCCTCTAATCTCCAAAACTTTCTGATAAACCTGATTGTTATATCTGGCCAAAGCCGACCGCAGCTGCATAGGCATAAATTTCTGGCCGATTGTGATCTCATTCATCGCCAGACCAATAGGAATAAAATCTTTTACTTCCATAATTCCTTCTGTCAAAGTTCCTGTTTTG
>CAYWRB010000755.1:0-1605 GCA_964460025.1 uncultured Hungatella sp. | reverse complement strand
TTGAATATCGTATCCAAGGTCAACCGTACGGTAAATGAAGCCAACCCTATCGTTGATGCCAGACTTTTGGATGGTTCTCGTGTTAATGTGGTGCTTCCGCCGATTGCTCTTGATGGGCCGACTGTGACTATCCGTAAGTTTCCGGAAGATCCGATAACGGTTCAAAAACTGATTGCTTACGGTTCCATCACGCCAGAAGTGGCGGAACTTCTGGAGCGAATGGTAAAGGCAAAATATAATATTTTTATCAGCGGCGGTACAGGCTCGGGGAAGACAACCTTTTTGAATGCACTTTCTAATTTCATTCCCAAAGATGAAAGAGTCATTACCATTGAGGATTCAGCGGAACTTCAGATTAAAGGAGTGGACAACCTGGTACGGATGGAGACAAGGAATGCCAATATGGAAGGAAAAGGAGAGGTGACCATCCGTGATCTGATCCGTTCTTCTCTGCGTATGAGGCCGGAGAGAATCGTAGTAGGCGAGGTTCGAGGCGCAGAAGCTCTGGATATGCTGCAGGCGATGAATACCGGACATGACGGATCTCTGTCCACCGGACATTCCAATTCTACTAAGGATATGCTAAGCCGTCTGGAGACAATGGTGGTATCCGGCAACAGTATTCCAATAGAAGCGATCCGGCAGCAGATTGCATCGGCAATTGACATTATTATTCAGTTGTCCAGGCTTCGGGATAAATCTCGGCGGACGATTGAGATCACAGAGGTTGTAGGATATGAAAACGGAGCCATCAGATTAAATCCGCTTTATCGGTTTGTAGAAAAAGGAGAAGAACCTAACGGGAGGATCATCGGCGGATTGGTTCGGACGGAGAATGCCATGGTCCATAAGGAAAAGTTCCATAATGCCGGATTGTCCGACAAGGTTTAGAGATATTTAAGAAGAAAAGACAGGGGGACGGGCTTTGTGTTTGGAAAAAAGAAAGAAGAAGAGATGGTTGAGCGGGAAGACGGCCTGACCGATTATGATGTATATGTCATGGGAAAGACAGAGAAGATTATAAATATCATTCTGGCGGCAATTGTATTGTTTGCAGTTGGATATGTATTTTACCATAACGTTGTATTATCAGCGCTTCTTATGCTATTTGCATTGAAATGGCCAAAGATGCGCACCAGACAGATTATTGAAAAAAGAAAAAATCAGCTGACATTGCAGTTTAAAGACATGTTGTATTCTCTGGCTTCCGCACTGTCCGTAGGGAAATCCGTAGAGACAGGTATTCGGGATGCGCTTCAGGACTTAAAAGTTATCTATCCGGATCCGGAGACAGATATTCTGGTGGAACTGGAATATATTTTGAGAGGAATAGGAATGAACAGTACCATTGAGAGTATGTTCAACCAGTTTTCACAGAGAGCACATTTGGAAGATATTGAGAATTTTGTGGATATTTTTGTGACATGCAAAAGAACCGGAGGGGATTTGATGGAGGTTATGCGTTCCACCTCCAATACCATCGGAGAAAAGATTGAGGTAAAGGCAGCAGCCGTTTCCTCCAAAGAAGAGGATCCAGTTAAGAGGGATTATGAGATCAAGAAGGGTAAGGCCAGAAGCGTCATTGACCAGTCTCTGGACTATCTG
>CAYWRB010000754.1:0-1606 GCA_964460025.1 uncultured Hungatella sp. | reverse complement strand
ATCAGTGCGCCTAACGGTTATGGGATTTTAAAGGAAAAAATTTCGGTTTCGATTCCTAGAGACGCTAGTCTGGCCAGTATTGTCATAGAAAACCGAAAAAAGCCTGACCGTTGGGAAGGGACACCCAAAATCCCACAAAAACCAAAGGAACCGGATAAGCAAAAGGAACCGGACACGCCGGAGAAAATCAGAATTGGAAAGGTTTTAGCCGTTTATAAAACCAGGCTGTCAGGAAAAGGAAAATATACGTTTGGCGGATTCAAAAAGATTGGGTCACCGAAAACAGGGGATGAGAGAAATACCAGTTTTATTCTGGTATGCATTCCGGCCCTCTTATCCATAATAGGAATGATAGGATTAAGGAAAAAAGATAAAAAAAACAGCAGAGGGTCCAGCCTGACCACATTTCTGTGTATCCTGATTTTTTCCCTTTGCATGCCTTTGAAGTCAAAGGCAGAGGAGATTATACGAAGCGGCGATACGAAGATCACGGTTACCTGGGACCCATTTACAGAAAATACGGAGACTCCTGCAGAGCCCACAGAGACCTATGAATATGATGGCCGGGAATATGATTTAAAATCCTGCCAGATCATTCCTGTTGTGACAGAGGAGAAAATCGAGGAAGTAAAAGACACCATTGTCTATGAGGCTGTGGAGCAGGCAGATATGGTGCCTGACCAGGCCCAGATTCAGGTGACAGACCAGGACACGGGACAGACGGTACAGCTTATGCTGCCTGCCTTGGGAGCCGGATTTAAAAACTGGAGATGGGTAGAAGGGTTTCAGTTTCCCATTACGGTACAACAGTATGATGCAGGCCAGTTTTATCTGGGAGACTTAACTGTGACAGCCGGGGAAGAACAGCCATTTTCAGAATATAAAAAGGAACTGCTGGATTTAATTGATGTAAACTCTGATTTCTATTCCATAGACGAAATCCGGTGGACTTCAGAGCCGTGGACAGGAGAGGATGGCCTGGTATACCGCCAGGCCATGGCCTCAGGGAGAAAGTATGTGGCAGACTGCAGTGTCGTTTATGGTGGAAAGGCAGTGATTCCTTCGGTGCCTGCCAGGGCGTGGCAGGCGGTATATGCAGAAAGAGAAGCGAATACGCAGCTGGCTGCCGCGACAGAAAGGATTCCCGAAGTGGAGAGAGGGGAGCAGGAGCCCGAAGGACCTGCAGGTTTCCGGATAGAATTAATCAAGAAGATTCTCCGCATAACCATCGGATTGCTGCTTTTGTTGTTTTTCCTTATTCTGACCATAGTTCTTTTGTTAAAACGAAAAGGAGATTGTAAAAAGTGCACAAGAGAAGAGGAAAAAAATATAAATAATAGACAAAAATGGGAATGATGGAAAATAGGGAGTTGTTTTTTATAAGAAGTTGTGCTATATTATGGCTATGAGGTTGGTAACGTTACCGATATCGGTACCGATAACGTTGCCAATCCACCCAAAGATATTATTCTAAAAAAGAAGGGAAGGTTGTATCATGAAAAAAATGAAGAGACTGGCAGCATTAACATTGACAGCAGCTATGGCAGCAAGTATGCTGACAGCCTGTGGCGGCGGTTCCAAGACAGAAGAGACTACGGCAGCAGGC
>CAYWRB010000753.1:0-1610 GCA_964460025.1 uncultured Hungatella sp. | reverse complement strand
CCAGGATCCGGTGGCGATTGATTCGGTAGGGGCGGATTTTCTGATGAATGAACCTTCCGTTACCCAAAAGAATGGGGCCCTTAGGGATAATCCCAATGTGGAGAACTATCTTCACGAAGCCGGCCTGGTGGGAAATGCACCTTCCGGAAATGTATATCACAATGGAGATGGAGAAGCCGTGACGAATCTGGGCGTTCATGAGCATTGGAATCACTCCTCTGAAAAGCGATACAGCCGTAATCTGGGAAAGGATGAGGGGATTGAGTTGATTGGCATTATGGGGCAGGAATAAATTTCATGAAACCATGCTTATCAGGCATGGCATATCCAAAGAAACCAGGTATTAGACATATTAGTAAAGTGGCTTTATAATAGAATCAGATTCACCAAGGACAGAATATGCCAGGTGAATACGATTCCATTTTTATATTATGTTTATCTTGAATGAGGAGGACAGATCCTTTTGGTAACGGCTGGCCGCGGCTGGTATCAGGAGTGGGGAAAGAACCGCAGGAGCTGCTTCCGGGGATGACAGTGAACATTCCTACAGGAGTGAAGCACTGGCATGGGGCGGCGAAGGACTGTTGGTTCCAGCATTTGGCGGTGGAGGTTCCCGGAGAGAACTGCTCCAATGAATGGCTGGAACCGGTGGATGAGGAAAGCTATAACAAGTTAAGATGAAGGAGGTTATTCCACATGAAGAAAAGAGGTTTATTGATATTAGCGACATGCATAATGGCAGCAGGGGTACTGGCGGGCTGCGGCTCCGGTAAGGGACAGGCTGT
Source organism: uncultured Hungatella sp. (assembly GCA_964460025.1). Taxonomy (GTDB): domain Bacteria; phylum Bacillota; class Clostridia; order Lachnospirales; family Lachnospiraceae; genus UBA3402. Next base: position 825 of record CAYWRB010000753.1, on the reverse strand, counting down.
CAATACCTCTCAGGCAGTTGAGGCAGAGACGGAACCTGAATCGGAAACGGCTGGCAGTTCTGCAGAGGAAGAAAAGACATCGGAAGAAGCCAGTACGGTGGAAACTAATGCAACCAAAGACAGCACAGAGGGCGCAGACAGTGTAGACAGAAAAACCTTGATTGTCTATTTTTCTGCTTCCGGAAATACAGGGCGGGTTGCTGAAGTGATTGCAGGTGCAACAGAGGGAGAATTGTTTGAACTGGTACCGGTGGAACCGTATGAGGATGAAGATTTGGACTGGACGGATGATAACAGCCGCGTATCCGTGGAGCATGAGAATCCGGAACAGAGGGATGTGGAGCTGGTTTCCAATACGGTAGAGGGCTGGAGTGATATTTCTGTTGTCTACATCGGTTACCCGATTTGGTGGGGAGAAGCCGCATGGCCGGTAGACAGTTTTGTAAAATCAAATGATTTTACCGGAAAAACAGTGATTCCGTTCTGCACCTCGGCCTCATCAGGATTAGGAAAAAGCGGGGAGTTGCTGGCTGAGATGGCGGGAACCGGAGAGTGGCTGGAAGGGATAAGATTCCAGTCTGGTGTTTCGGAGGAAGATGTAGTTGCGTGGGTGGAGAGCCTGGCATTAAACTAAATAAGTGATTCTTAAAAAGACATGGTTCAAAGAAAGAACCCTGTCTTTTTAGCAATGTCATAACTGATTGAAATGTTTTCTTAAATTTCTCCCAAAATTCAATTAGCAAAGGAAGGACAAATAAGATATGAAATTCATATATGCAGAATACAATGAGAAGCACAACAGCATTGATATAACCACCTTTGACG
>CAYWRB010000752.1:0-1610 GCA_964460025.1 uncultured Hungatella sp. | reverse complement strand
TAAAAATATGATTTTTCATGGACAGAAACCTTGTATATCAGAAATAAGTTTTGTATAATATGCTTGTTTTTTAACTGAGATTAAGACTATGAACAGACCGGAGGGATATCTGTGGACAGAGAGAAGATCATTGTAATTGATTTTGGCGGTCAATACAATCAGTTAGTAGCACGCCGTGTTCGAGAATGTCATGTATACTGTGAAATCTACTCTTATAGAACGGATTTGGAACAGATTAAGGCTATGAGACCAAAAGGAATTATATTGACGGGAGGTCCCAATAGCTGTTACGAAGAATGGGCGGCTTCCTGCGAGAAAGAGATGTTTGATATGGGAATTCCGGTATTAGGACTGTGTTATGGGGCACAGCTGATGATGCATGTTCTTGGAGGCCATGTATGCAAGGCGCCGGTCCGCGAATATGGAAAGATAGAAGTTACCGTGGATAAAACCAGCAAGCTGTTTGAGAATGTAGCCGAAAAGACTATCTGCTGGATGAGTCACAATGATTACATTGAGAAGGAGGCACCTGGTTTTAAGATTATTGCCCACACGAAGGATTGTCCTATAGCGGCAGTTCAATGGGAAGAGAGAAATTTATACGGAATTCAATTTCATCCTGAGGTTTTACATACCCAGGAAGGATTTAAAATGCTCCACAATTTTGTTTACCAGGTATGCGGCTGTGCCGGAGATTGGAAGATGGATGCATTTGTAGAGACAAGTATCAAGGCGATTCGGGATAAAGTAGGAAAGGGGAAGATTCTGTGTGCCTTATCCGGAGGTGTGGATTCTTCGGTGGCAGCAGTCATGCTGTCCAAAGCCGTAGGCGGACAATTGACATGCGTATTTGTAGACCACGGCCTGCTGCGCAAAAATGAAGGCGATGAGGTAGAAGAGGTGTTTGGGCCTTCCGGACCATATGATTTGAACTTTGTCCGCGTCAATGCCCAGGAACGATTTTACAGGAGGCTGAAAGGTGTTAAAGAGCCGGAGAATAAACGCAAAATCATTGGCGAAGAATTTATCCGTGTTTTTGAGGAGGAAGCGAAAAAGATCGGCGCCGTGGATTTTCTGGTTCAGGGAACCATCTACCCGGATGTGGTGGAAAGCGGCCTGGGCGGAGAATCTGCCGTGATCAAGTCCCATCACAATGTAGGCGGCCTGCCGGACTATGTAGATTTTAAAGAAATCATTGAACCTTTGAGGGAATTGTTCAAAGACGAGGTGCGTCAGGTGGGAATAGAATTGGGAATCCCCAGGAAACTGGTGAACCGCCAACCATTTCCCGGCCCCGGCCTGGGTATCAGGATTATCGGTGAAGTCACCCCCGAAAAGGTAGTAATGGTGCAGGACGCAGACGCAATTTACCGCGAAGAGATTGCAAAAGCAGGACTTGACAAAACCATCGGACAATATTTTGCCGCCCTGACCAATATGCGCTCCGTAGGCGTCATGGGAGACGAGAGGACCTATGAATATGCGGTAGTATTGCGGGCGGTGAGCACCATAGATTTCATGACAGCCGAAGTCTCCCAGATTCCTTTCGAGGTATTGGCAAGAGTGATGAATAGAGTGATTAATGAGGTGAAAGGGATTAATCGTGTTTT
>CAYWRB010000751.1:0-1618 GCA_964460025.1 uncultured Hungatella sp. | reverse complement strand
GATATCTAAAAATTCATTTAACAGCGTATCATTATTGACAATTCCTGTTATCTGGCTTACCGTTTCGGGAGACAGTTCATCGTCTTCCAGATAAACCATGTCCTTTTTATTATATTTCGTTAGGGTGGAAGTGATATAAGTGGGTATACTTCCCGGCATGGTGGAGTTAAGAGGAATGTTCTGCTGTCTGCCATCCATACACGCCGGCATACTTACAATCGGATAAAATTCACCCTCCAGCTGGCTCTCCACCACAAAACCGCCTTCCCGGTTTATAGTATCCCCGTAAAACTGCGGACTCTTTAAAGCAGACCTTCCTGACAGATGTTTCACATTCTGGTTGCTGACATTGTATTGTCCGCTGGAGAAATAGTAACAGTTTTTCACTGCCGGAGCACTTCCTGAGTTGCAGCCAGGCCATGCGATATTGGTATTGCCGGGCCGTATCCCCATCTGGATCTTATTGTCACTGCCTCTGTCTTCCCAGTACCGGCGGTACATCTCCCCGCTGGTAAAACAGTTTCTCACTACACCGCCATTACTTCCTACGATCAGTCCGTGAGAGCCGAATATACTGCTTGCCGAATTTGCCTCCACACGCATATTTAAGATAGACAGGACCTGTTCCACCGAACCGGTAGAAAGGTTTTGCCCTACCACGCCGCCAGTAACGCCGACGGCGTAATCATTAGTACCTCCATATACGCCGGTAGTCACATCGATGGCTCTCTGTCCATAGGCCACACCATTGCGAATGGTTCCCCGGTTTCTCATTACCAAGCCTCCGCAATAGGAACCCATATAGCTTCCCTGTGAGGTATCTTCCGGATATTTATAATACAGCGCAAAATTTTCAATCAGACCGCTGTTATCACCGCAGAAGCCTGCGCAGTATTCATGGCTGAAATTGCCTTTCCCCGTATCCAAATACACAACAATATTGCGGATTTCTCCATAATTGCTTCCTATAGGATAACAGGACCGCATTAGATTCTTTCCGTCTCCCCAGTTGACCGTCATCTCCAAATTTTCAAGGACTCCGTTGTCGCCGATGCTCATAAAGCCGGCATAGTCGTTACTTGGTATATCGACTGTCATGGAATGTCCCTGTCCGTTGAAGGTTCCTCCAAAAGCCCCCACCGTATCCCTTAGATTCCGGATCGTAATCGGGTCGATTTCTCCCAGATCCGCGATGACCCGGAACTTGCCAAAACGCCATGCAGCCAGCTTCATCATCTGGTTGCCTGTGGCAATACTGTATTCGCTCTCCGTAGCCGTAAACTCCTGTTCATCCAGAGGATACCACTTTCCTCTCCACTGAATCTCCAGAGACAGGCGGTAGGAAAATCCTGTCTTCGTCTGGAAGCTTTTGGATTTCTGATAGAGACCGTTTCTGTCCGCATGGTCGTCGAGCCCGGCTTCCTTCGGTGAATCCACAAGTTTTCCGTCCTTGTCAAAAGCTTTGGCAACCACCCGTACGGCCCCGGAATCCTTATCCTGAAGACTTCCTGCGCTTCCCTTATAATCTCGGACTTCCACCCGGTAGTCAGCAATCAGTTCATTATAGTAGTATTTGGAAAATACGTTTATCCTTTCGCTGTTGACTATACGGACATCA
>CAYWRB010000750.1:0-1622 GCA_964460025.1 uncultured Hungatella sp. | reverse complement strand
TAAAGGCAGACAATACCAGAGATTACCTGCTGCTGTAACAGGATGATTTATTTCTTTGGAATGGAGGAGGAGAGGACTTAAGATGTGCGGACAGAAATCATATGATGTGATAGTGGCAGGAGGAGGGCCGGCAGGAGTGGCGGCTTCTGTGGCGGCAGCAAGGAAGGGCTGCAAAACCCTGCTGATTGAAAGGGGAGGCTGCCTGGGCGGAATGGCAACCCAGGCACTGGTTCCTGCATTCGGGCCGTTTACCAACGGGGAAGTGGATCTCATAGGGGGAATCGGCAGAGAAATTTTAGAAAGACTGAAGGAGAATGGGTATGAAAGCCTTTTTTATGACAGAAGGCCTGACCGGATTCAGGGGATAGACTGGCATCCAATCGATCCGGAGGTGCTGAAACGGGTGCTGGATGAAATCGTACTGGAGAGCGACTGTGACATTCTGTTCCACACAGAGGTTATGGATGTGGAGAAAAGGGACAGAAGCGTGGAGGCAGTATGCATCTATTACAGAGGAAAAAAGGAATGGATTCATACGAAATATCTCATCGATTGTACGGGAAATGCAGATTTGGCCGAAATGGCGGGAGTCGGATTCGATTACGGCGACCAAGAGGGAAATGTCCAGGCAGGCACCCTGTGTTTTCGGGTAGCAGGCGTGGATGTGCCTAAATTTATGGAGTATGTAAAGGAGACAGGGGAAGACGGAAATCTATCGAAGGCCTGTGAACGGGCCAGGGAGCAGGGGGATTTCCCGGAAGGCGAGTTAAAAGTCGGCGGGATGGCATTGCAGGCAGACGGAGTGGCAGGATTAAATTTCGGGCACAGCTACAGGCTAAAGCCTCTGGATGCCTGGAGCTTAAGCCGCTCGGAGGCAGAGGCGAGGAAGAGACTGCCGGAACTGATGGGATTTTTGAAAAGATATGTACCTGGTATGGAAAACTGTGTCCTGGTGTCAAGTGGGGATGGAATTGGAATCCGGGAATCCAGAAGGATTCACGGCAGATATACGCTTACCGGTGAGGATTATTTTAAGAGGGCAGATTTTGAAGATGCCATTGCCTATTATTCCTATCCTGTAGACATCCATCCCACAGTTCCTGAGGATGCAAAAAGGCTGCAGGACAATTACCAGAAGTGGAGATATAAAAACGGGGAGTGTTACGGTATCCCTTACAGGTGTCTGCTTCCGGAGAATTTGGATAACCTGGCGGTTGCAGGAAGAACCATCAGTGCGGACAGAATTATGATGGCATCCATAAGAATCATGCCCCCCTGCTTTGCCACAGGCCAGGCAGCAGGGACGGCATGTGCCCTTGGGGTAAAGGGAGGAGTAGGTTTGGATCGGATTGATGTGAGGGAATTGAGAGATACCTTGAAGCAGGAGGGGCTGTTTATATTGGAAAAAGGATGAGTTCGCGGCCTCTAATGTTCCTTTTTCTTCTTTCTTCCCATTTCCTCATAACATGAGATATGCTATACTTAGGGCAGTAAATCCTGTTTTGTTAAGTGAGTGAATTATTGAGAGATGGAATTTATTGATATTTACGATGATTTAGGGCAAAGAAGTGTCAAATATCTCATTTCGATAAGCCGTAGGCGTCTTCCCCAGCAATTTCTTA
>CAYWRB010000749.1:0-1624 GCA_964460025.1 uncultured Hungatella sp. | reverse complement strand
AACACGGGCTTGATAGTCAGCACAAGCCCGCGTCAAACAATTCATCCACCCCCAGCAGTCTCACTCCGTCCTCCTCTGCCTTTTCCATCACCCAGTCCGTAAACCCGCCTTTGCTGAACACATAATAATACCGCTCCTTTGGCTCTTTAAAAATCCCGGAGGCACACATCAAATCTTCGTACTCCCTTTTGTCAAAGGCATAGGCTTTAAATTTACACTCGCAGAATATAGCTCTCTCCTTTTTCCTGTCAAATGCAAGAATATCGATATCATCCTGAGAACGCTTTGCCGGATTATTCCCCCACCATCTGCCTATTTTATGAGGGACAAAAGGAAGCTTATGCAGTTTTGCCATCCGAATCATATATTCCAGACAAATGGTCTCAAATAAATGTCCCATATAATCCGAAATGCTCTCCTGCTCCATGATTTCCTTTGCCGCAGCATCCTCTCCCAGCATTTCATAATAGCTTTTATTGGCAAACATATAATGATACCAGAATCTGTAAAAATTATCCGTAATCCGGTAGATGCTTTTTTTAGAGGATTCCGGTTCCCCACAGGGCGTAATTTTTTCAATCAGTTTTATGCTGCGAAGCGTATTCATATATTTTGCACATTTCTGGCTTTCCTCATGAATCTTTAGAGAGATTTCATTGATCCGGCTGGCGCCGCCTGCGATTGCCTCAAAAATACTGTTGTATACTGCCGGCTCCCTCAACTCCATTTTCAATAAAAGCTGAGGTTCCTCCTTTAAAAAAGCCCCTGTTCTCAATATATTGCCGGCCACATTTTCCTCTATGCTCATCCTGTCATTGAAAGCCTGAAGATAACAGGGAATCCCTCCAAGAATCCCGTAGGCCTGCAGCTTTTCTTCGTTTGAATAATGCGGAAAAAACCTGCCGCTGTCCAGATAGTCAAATGGCTGAACTTCCAATTGGGCAGTGGCCCGTCCATAGAGCGGACTTTTATAACCCATAACTTTATTCTCCATAAAGCTGACGCTGGATCCGCATAATATCAGAAAAATTTTCTTTTCCTTCCACACATGGTCAATGGTGTGCTGCAGCATACTTTTTATAGACGGATTTTCACTTGCAATAAACGGAAACTCGTCAATCATGACTGTCAGCCGTTCTGTCGTACATTTCTCTCCCACATATTTTAAAGCGTTCTCCCACCGGGAAAACGTTCCAAAATATTCCCCGTCAAAATATCTCTGCACCGTCCTGGAAAAATCTTCCAGGTTCAGTGCATCATTCTTTTCCTGGGCCGAAAAAAATACTCCTTTGTGAGTTTTCGAAAATTCCTGTAATAAAGCTGTCTTCCCCACGCGCCGACGGCCATACAATACCAGAAATTCAAACCGGTCCGATGTGTAAAGCTCATGTAACAGCTTTAACTCCTTTTCTCTTCCCAGAAACATGGCTGCCCTCCTTTTTACTGAATTTAGATTATTATAATCTAAATTCAGTAAATATTCAAGTCCGACCCGTCCAGGAAATTCCTGGTCAGCATCATCATCCTTACTCCCAGCCGGTAAAAATCCTGATCTTTATGTTTCCGTTTACAAACGGAAGAATCGGAAGCTTATCTGGCAATTGCCCTCTCCATCTCGGACCGG
>CAYWRB010000748.1:0-1625 GCA_964460025.1 uncultured Hungatella sp. | reverse complement strand
GCTTCCGCATGGTATCGCAAATCAAATAATAGGTTATTTTTCTTGCGGGTAGGGTGTTTCGGACATAGTGTACTAAAATAAAGGTTATAGCAAATAATATAGGTTATTTTCTGAAAATATAGGTTAAATTTAGAATTTTTCTGATAGTAGCAGGTTAAATAACCTATTTTAAATATAATTTTCAAAATAGGTTGCTATTAAATATACTTTTCTTCACCTTCCAAATACAGGTTGCAGGTTATAAGGCGTGCCAGCAGATATAGGTTGCGATATAACTCTCTCTCAAAGGGGACCTTCCTCTTGCCTTTCTCCCCCTATAATTATATAATATTTTGTAGAACAGATTTTTACATAAGGAGGTTTTAACCATGGATACTCATATTACTTCAGAGCATTTGGATGAATACAGCCAAGATTTCCGCTCCGACCGTGCCAACCGCGTTGCCAGCGATGCCGTCATCTCCAAAGGTCTGCTTGACAGCTGCAAGAATCCTGCTGTAATCAGAAAGATGAACCACGAATTTTCTCTCACCCTAAATCAGGGAGATATCACCAACCAGAAGCAAAGCGGTCGCTGCTGGCTCTTTGCCGCTACCAACGTGATGCGTTCCGAAATGATCAAAACATACAATCTAAAGACCTTTGAGTTATCTCAAAATTATCTGCTTTTCTGGGATAAATTAGAGAAATCCAACTGGTTTTTAGAAAATATCCTGGATACACAAGACGAACCTACGGGAAGCCGTCTCCTCTGCCATCTGCTGGACGCTCCCATCGGTGACGGCGGACAGTGGGATATGATGGCCAATCTGGTGTCTAAATATGGGGTGGTTCCGAAATATAGCATGCCGGAATCCGCAGTCTCCGGCAATACAAGAGAAATGAATCGGATCATGACAGAACTTCTTAGAAATGATGCCTGTATCCTTCGTCAGGCGGCGGGGGATGGTAAGGACCACACCGTTTTGGAAGAAATGAAAGTCCATATGCTAAAAGAAATTTACCGTATGCTTTGTATCTGCCTGGGCGAGCCTCCGAAGACGGTAGATATGGAAGCCAGGGATAAAGACGGAAACTTCATCCAGGAATTGGGATTGACTCCTATAGAGTTCTTTAAAAAGTATGTGAATATGGATCTAAATGATTATGTAAGCCTGATAAACGCTCCTACTGCTGACAAGCCATTCTATCACAGATATACCGTAAAAATGCTTGGTAATGTAAAAGAGGGAAAGCCTGTCTGCTATATCAATCTTCCAATCGAAGAATTGAAGAAGGCGGCTGTCGCTCAATTAAAGGATGGAAAACCAGTGTGGTTCGGCTGCGATATGGGCCCATGTATCAGCCGTGATCTTGGAATTATGGATATGGATATCTATGATTTTAAAGATTTTCTTCAGGTAGATTTCCCTATGAATAAGGCTCAACGGCTGGATTACGGCCAAAGCCTTATGACCCACGCTATGGTATTTCAAGGGGTTAATCTGGATAAAGACGGTACTCCTACCCGCTGGAGGGTGGAAAACAGCTGGGGCGACGACAAAGGCAAAAAAGGCTATTTTATCATGAGTGACCAGTGGTTCTCCGAATATATGTACCAGGTAGTTGTGAACAAGAAATACTTG
>CAYWRB010000747.1:0-1627 GCA_964460025.1 uncultured Hungatella sp. | reverse complement strand
TTTTTCTGCGGACAAAGGGAAGAGAAGTTTTCAATGTTATATATAGTCCGTTATTTGATTTCTTTTATTCATCTGATGTTTTATCGGGACAAAACGAAATTTCACCTCACTTTCCTCCAAATATATCAGACGTCATATGTATCATGAGATAAATATAATATTATTATGAAAAAATGTCAATACATCATATGTTTAATTGCGAAAATTCTATTTATTGCACAAAAAAAGAAGGCTAATCTTTAAAAATCGCCTTCTTTTTTGTGCATATTTACTTATTTGAGTGAACAGAAATCTGTTGTTGTTCTTTTGAATGCTTTACCAGAGCCTGTCGGTTATAAGTCAAATGCATGACCATGGCGCATTTGGCACCTACAGGATCTCTCCCTATGATGGAATCGACAATGGACCGGTGGGTCTGGATGGTCTCCTCCATAAGAGTACGCTGGGTAAGGTTGGCAAAGGTCATGACAGCCGTGTTGATGACAGGAACCAGGGTTTCCACCACCTGGTTTTTGCTGCAGCGGGCCAGGAAGGTGTGAAATTCAATGTCCTTTGGAATGTGATCCCTGCCTTGACGGTACATTTCCTCCGTCTCATCGCATAGCTGTTTCAGCCGTACCAGATCTTCCTCCGTGGCATTTTCCGCCGCACGGGACACGATCTCCGGCTCCAGCATGAGACGCACGTCAAACAGATCCAGGGCCAGCTTAAACTTATCCTCAAATTTAGACAGTCCCAGAGGATCATCCTGCAGAGTTTTGGTGCTGATTACATAGGTTCCGTCTCCTCTGCGGACTTCCAGAATTCCCTTGGAGGCCAGACCTTTTACCGCCTCCCGGACTGTGCTTCGCCCTACGCCGAATTTCTCGGCCAGTTCAAATTCATTGGGGATCTTCCGGCCGATTTCCACCGGTTCCTCAAGGATATAGTTCATTAATTCGTCTTCCAACTGTTTTCCAAGAAGACGTTTATCCATCTTTTCAAATTGATACATAGTCAGGTGTCCTTCCGGCTTTTGGGATTTTATTTATTTGCTGTACTTTCTAAATTATAGCAAGAATGGATTATAAAATCAATCTTCACAATTAATGACATGTGGAGTGAATAACAGCATCAGGCTTCCTGGGAAATCGTGGATTGGATTTCCATAGAGTTGTCCCGGCCAGAAGGAGCAGTGCCAGGAGAGTTATGGCAGTTCCTGCCGTCAGCCCTGGGGTTCTATAGGAGAAGGTTACCTGATGGGTTCCTTCCTCCAAAAAAATTCCCAGATGCATGCCGTTACATTTCCATACAGGCACCTTCTGACCGTCAACGGTGGCTGTCCAGCCATCGCTGTAGGGGACGGCAACACACAGGATACGATTTCCTGAGACCTGGATGGTGCCTTTAATCTGGTTTTGACAAAGGGCAGCGTCCAGGCTTTCTTTCTTCCTGGCTTGGGCCTGCTTGACAAAGGAATCCATGGAGAGAGAATACATTTCCAGGCGATCCAGCCGGAATTGTCCGGAAAATGGAAAGCGGATTCGTGCTGTCCGGCTTCCGTCTGCCTGAGCGGTACCGCCGTTTACCAACACAAGAAAATTCTTCAGTTTCCCGTCCCAGGCACTGGTGCTGGAGGTGCAGTAGA
>CAYWRB010000746.1:0-1628 GCA_964460025.1 uncultured Hungatella sp. | reverse complement strand
AACTGTATGATACCATGATGATGAACATGCACGAACCGAGGGTTACTGCGGTTGGGCGGCGGCTGTATTCACAGGCGTATTTCGGGCGCATTATGCGGTGGTTGGAGAACACAAAGGATTTGCCGCTTTTAACAGGTGGAAGAACAATAACAAAAATTACAGCATCCGGCACCTACGATGGCGGAACAACACAGGACAAAAGCATTGTCTATGCGGCGGATGCAGTGATGGAATATGAGAAAGATTAGAAAGGAGAATTATTATGCCTGATTCAGTAAAAACAGGAAAGATTTTAAGAGGCTGTCGGGCGTTCTGGCTGTCGTTTGATGAAACAAACTGGACGTGCCTTGGCAAAGACACAGACGATTTGAGCATCGAACTGAACCCGGACACCGAACAGGTGAAGAATGTGCAAGGAGAGGTTACGTTTGTAAATAACGGATATACCCCGTCTTTAAGCAACGACAGTTACATAGCGAGGTATGAGGACGCTATCTATGAGCCGTTACAGACGATCGCCAACACACTGGCAACGGATGATGCTAGGACTTCTGCAACGTTGCTTGTTGCCACGTTGACAGATGAGGTTAAGGAGGCCGCGACAAAAACATTGACCGGCAGCGGATTCAAAGTGCCTGTCAAAGTAGTGGTGGATAGTGAGGGATCAAATACCTCCGGCTATGGCATTCCGTTCACGATTTCGGAGGATGGTGGGCGTATACAGGGCACTGTATCTGTTACGAAAAAAGTTCCGACATTCACGCCAGGGGGCGCGTCAGGCGCATCTGTGCAGGCAGAAAAACCAGGGGGAAACTTGAGCGACTAAAGCATTAAGGGAACTTAATATATCCGGGAGGGTACCTTTCCATCGTTCCCGGATATGGAAAGGATGTTAGGTATGGCAGAGATTGAAGAGATTAAAATTGAAAAAAATCAGGAAGAAATGCGGATTGAAAACCGGGTGCAACTTACCAAGGTTTATATTGGCGGCGGCGATGATTTTATCGTGGTGTCTGGGAATGATATTTCCATTATTGACAGATTTCTTGCGGCTGGGGAAGAACTGGAAACACTGGCGGCAGAATTGGATAAAAAAGAATCCGGTATTGGTGAAAACGACTACAAGAAGGAAATGGAAGTGCGCCGGGAGTTTTCGGAAAAAGCAGCCACAATCATGGACGGAGTTTTCGGGGAAGGAACGACAAGGAAATTCTTCGGCGATGTGTATGCTGTGATTCCGAACTTCCAGCCGGACTTTGAGGGTTTCTTTGACTTCTGGGATTCCCTAATCCCGGTCATTGAAAGGCTGTCAGAACACAAGGTGAAGCTAGAAAAGCTGGCCAGCAAGAATCGCATGGCGAAGTACCAGCCGCAAGACCATAAAAGGAAAGGCGTAAAATGATCGGCGCATTGCCGGTGGGCGGCGCGGAATATGCTATCCGTACCGACTACCGAAATGTCCTTGATGTGTTCGAGGCATTCCAAAATTCTGACCTTACCGACATTGAAAAATGGGAAGTCGCAATATACATGATGTTTGAATGCTTTTCATGTTATGAGGATGCGTTTGAAGCAGCAGAAGCAGGATTTTTAGTTGAAAGTGCAGAGAACGGTTTTCCAATAGATGA
>CAYWRB010000745.1:0-1629 GCA_964460025.1 uncultured Hungatella sp. | reverse complement strand
AAGGCCATTTCGGGTTCTGGCACTTCATATTGTAGTCCTGTGCCTGTTTATATGGATGGGACAGACTTTGGATCAGAGTTCTATGATATGGCTGGAGCGTTCCATGCCTGGGTTTCTCCAGCATTTTCGAAAGAAATTTACGGAGAAGATCATGGATTTGGATTATGATTTGCTGGAAGATAAGGAGAATAGAGAGGTCATAGGAAATGTGGCGGCTGCCGTAAGACACGGCCGAGGGCTTTATATTGTTCCGGATTTTCTGGTTAACGGATTTGCCAGCATCATGCTCCTGCTTTTTTACGGCATTCTGATTGCCCGGATTCATATAGGGCTTTTGGCTGTGGTTATGATTACAACTGGTTTGGATTACATACTGATCAGTGTTGCAAGGAAAAAGTATGGGGAGTATTATGGGGAGAATAGCCGGTATGCCTTAAGAACAGACTATATCAGCACTCAAGCGGCAGATGTATCCGCCGGCAAGGATATCCGCCTGTATAAACTCCTGGGTTTGTTTTTATCGAAATACGAGGAATCCATGAAAGGGATGGACCAGTTGTTTGGACGGATCCACTTCTGGTATCAGCTTCGTGGGATTGTAGGCAGTTTTCTGTCTTTAAGCCGGAATGGGATAATCTATGGAGTTCTGATCTATTTTCTGATGAAAGGACGGATAAATACTTCACAGCTGGTATATTATGTGACTTTACTTGGGACCTTTGCCGGAGCCTTTAATGCGTTGGTATATGTGGTCATGGGCTATAACAGTGCCAATATGTCCATTGACTATATCCGCAGTTTTTTAAGCTGGGAGAATCCATGGACCGGGGAGGACGGCAGAGATTCTGTACGGAAAAAGGACGGGGAATCACGAAAAGAAGCCGGCCTGGGAAGAAGAAACACAAAGGACTGTGAGGAAAGAAGGAAGCCGGCAAAACTGGAGTTTCGGCATGTAAGTTTTGCATATCCGGGGAGCAAAAAGCAGGTGTTAAAGGATATAAATCTTACCATCTCCTCAGGAGAGAAGCTGGCCCTTCTGGGACTGAACGGAGCCGGCAAAACCACCTTTGTAAAATTGATCTGTGGTTTCTATCGGCCAACCCAGGGAGAGATCCTTTTCAACGATGTTCCGATTCACAGTTATCCAAGAGACGAATATTACCGTATGCTGGCAGTCTCCTTTCAGGACAATACCATACTGCCCATGTCCCTGGATGAAAACTTGGCGGGAGCTAAAACGGATGACATTGACAGGAAGAAACTTGAGAAGGCTTTAAGCCTCTCAGGGTTTGGGGAGCGGTATGAGCGGCTTCCTGAAAAAGGGAAAAGCAAACTGGTCCGGGAGGTGCAGGAGGAGGGTGTGGATTTCTCCGGCGGAGAGTATCAGAAACTTCTGTTTGCCAGGGCCTTGTATAAAGAGGCTTCTCTGGTGATTTTGGACGAGCCTACGGCAGCGCTGGATCCGATTGCGGAAAATCAGCTGTACCAGAATTTCAGTGAATCCATGAAAGACACGACGGCTGTCTATATTTCCCACAGGTTGTCTTCCACTCAGTTCTGTGACCGGATTGTGCTGTTGGAAAATGGCAATATCACAGAGGAAGGGACCCATGAAGAACTGATGCAGGC
>CAYWRB010000744.1:0-1635 GCA_964460025.1 uncultured Hungatella sp. | reverse complement strand
CGTGCCTTTGCTTCCAATAGTCCATCCGGGATTCCCTTTCCAATTAATACCTGGTGTACAAGTACAGTCAACAGTATATCCCAAGCGTTCAAGTTCCCTTACAATAGTAGTGTTCAGACACCATCTTCCTCCTCTATGGGAAGTAATCGGACACTGGAAAGTCTCCTCCAAAAATCGTGTCAGATATTCCAGTTTCTTCCGTATCACCAGTTTTGGATATTCTCCAAGATATGGTTTTCCTCTTCTTACAGGCGACTTTATCAAAGGAAAATATGGCGGTGAATTCCATGCATGTTCATGGGCACCGATCTCCAAAGTTCCCTTCTTCAGGCCTTCCCGCCCCAGTTCCTTCATCGCCTCAGCATTTGCCATCTCATAATTTGTCAGATACGTTGGCACAAAGCCATATTTTTCACACAACTCCTGAAACCGATATAAAAATTTTGCATTTTCCGTTTTAATTGGAGTTTTGAGGTCAGAAACAGCCCATAGATTGTCTCCTTCCGTATCAATCGTAATGATAAAATAACGTTTCACAGATTCCCCTTTCTGATGCAAAGCACTTTATCCCAAAGTGCCATAATTTTCTCTTCACTGAAATCCTTTGCACGTTTTCTCGCTTTGCTACGGTACCTGTTATACAATGTATCATCCGTCAAGAGTCTAAGCATCGCTGTACCCAATAATTTTTCTTCCCGTACAAGTTTTGTCTGATCTAACACCCTTCCTTCTATATGGGGCGTCAATATTCCATATTCACAATACTGAATCTCATCCGAACTTTTTGTTTTTCCTACTATCTCTCCACATCCTCCATAGGAATCCGTTGTCACTACCGGTACACCGTATGCCATTGCCTCAACCATAACATTGGGAAACCCCTCGACTCTTGAAGACATTACAAATGCTCTTGCATGCTGAAAAAAGTAATTTACATCTGTTGACGCCCCTACAAAAATTACACTTTTCTCAAGTCCCATGTTTCTACAGACAGATGTAAGAAAATTTTTCTGTTTGCCATCTCCAACAATGATTAATTTTGCATCAGGCTGATTTTCATATACATAAGAAAATGCACGTATAGCCCTCTCCTGCTGTTTAATCGGATCAAGCCTTCCCACACAGATTATTGCCTTCTCTCCATACTCCCAATGGATATTTTCTTCCTGCGTTGATTCACGGCGAACGGATGCATTCGGTATGGCAACAATTTTTTGGGAAGGAATTCCGTACTTTTCGGCCAAATCATTTTTTACATAATTGCTTACGGCAATAATTCCATTGGCTCTCTTATATAAAGTCCTGATCCATCGCTTATCAAGCAAAAAACCCTGGTTTTCTGTCCTCTCTGACAGAACCGTGCGAACACTGATAAGGACTTTTTCACGTCCTTTAGAGCATATATTAATAAAGTTACAAGCTTCCATAAAAGAAATCGCAATATCAATTTGATATTTCTTTTTTAGTTTTTTAAACGACTTTGCCGCAAACAGCATCTCCCTTACATCTTGAGAATTATTTTGCCCTGAGATAGAAAGAAAAACATGTGTTTTTACAACTTCTCCTTGAACCGGAAAAAACAGCTGGCCACTGTTCGCAAAAAGAAAATAGTAAACCTTATGACCTCTGTTATAA
>CAYWRB010000743.1:0-1639 GCA_964460025.1 uncultured Hungatella sp. | reverse complement strand
GGTAAGACGGGTGGTCATGGTAACCTCGCCTGACCCGAAGCGCTCTGCTGCTTCCGCAATCTTCTTCTGCTCTTCGGCGGTTATCTTTCCATTGCGCGTAATGACACGGACATTAAATACATCCTCATAGCGTTTATCCTGAAGACAGCCAAGTCCCTTCACACGCTTGATCTCTTCCGCAGTCAGCTTTCTGCCATTGCGGGGCGCCTTCACCTCATTGAAGGTAACGCCGCCCTCCAGTACCCGAGTGTTGGTATAGCCCAATGCTTTCAGGCGGTTCTGAAGGAAATAGGCTCTCTTGCCCCTGGTGCAGACAAGCAGAAGCTTTGCATCCTTCTCCAGATCTTCTAAGGGCTCTGTGACAGTGGAAAGATTAATCCAGCGGGCGCCTGAAATTCCGGCCTCGCGCTGTACATCCAGAATCGTGTAGTCCTTCGCCGCTCCGGCCGCATACTCTGCCGGGCTTATGCTCTCTAAAACGCCATCTATCTTATTCTCTAATATGTAACAGGCCGTCACAAAAGGATGGATTGCTGTGGAAAAAGGCGGTGCATAGGCAAAATCCAGGGTGTCAAAATCATCCAGTTTCATTCCCTGTGAAATTCCGGTGACGGCAATATCCACCATTTTGTCCACTGCTCCTGCGCCAAGCACCTGGAGTCCTAAGAGCCTGCGGCTGGCTGTCTCTGCCGTTAGCTTTACGATGAAAGCGGAAGAGCCAGGATAATAATGGGCTTTATCCTCCATCACACATACCACAGAAGTGGTCTCATATCCGGCTTCCCTGGCCTGCTGCTCCGTCAAGCCTGTTCTGCCGCCGTTTAAGGAAGGAAGGAGACGTACCACTCCGGTTCCGAGACAACCGCCATAGCCATTTCCTCTCCCGTAGAAACTCTTTGCCATGGCGCGGGCGGCAAGATTTGCTGTGGAACCCATGGCCGACCACTGCCGTTTTCCGGTGAGGGAATTGATCACCATGGCACAGTCGCCCACCGCATAGACATCCGGAAGATTGGTCTTTAAATTTTCATCTACCAGAATCGTACCCTTGAACATCTCTATCCCAGAGTCATTCAAAAAGCCTGTTGCCGGGCGGACTCCAATCGCCAGAATCACTAAATCTGCCGGCAGCACTCCATTCTCCGTGGTCACACTCTGTGCATGGTCACTTCCCCCAATCCCTTTCAGGCTCACAGAAGTGAGAATGCGCATGCCGCCTGCCTTCAATTTCTTTTTGGCAAATCCCGCCATCTCCTCGTCAAAGGCGTTGGGCATAATCTGCGGGGCCGCATCAATGACCGTCACATCCAGCTTTAAGGCCAGGAGATTTTCTGCCACCTCCAGACCGATAAAGCCGGCGCCGCATACCACGGCCCTGCGACAGTTATTGGTTTCCGCATACTCGCGGATTGCCACCGCATCGTCCGGCGTGCGGACACAGAAAACTCCCGGAAGTGTAACTCCCTCCACGGGCGGTACAAAGGGAGCTGCCCCGGTGGCAATAATCAACTTATCATAGGATTCCTCAAATACATCTCCATCCACAGGGCGGATGGACACCTGCTTTTTCTCACTGTCAATTCCTATGGCTTCACACCCGGTCTGTACCTGTGCGCCTGTCAATCCGGCATACCCCGCC
>CAYWRB010000742.1:0-1639 GCA_964460025.1 uncultured Hungatella sp. | reverse complement strand
TGTTCTACCTCCGGACTTTTATAAACCCTATTCCTTATCTCCACCGGGTAGATGCCCTCATGGCTTACCTGCAGGCAGCGCAGGAATCCCCCATACTCCACCTGCCCTTCCAGGTTAAATACCCTGTCATCTGCTGTAAGCCCTGCCTGCTTTGTATTCCTATGCCCGAAAATCTGGAAGCAGTTATCCGGCGTAGCCTTTCGGAAGGTTTCCGCCACTTTTTCCACATCATCAAATGCGCCGACACCGTCTGTCATCTGCTGTGTTGCCACAAGGGAGAGATTCTCCGGAATCGTGCTTAAGCCCCCATGGGTCACAAGGTAAGTATTGCCGTCATACTGATAATAGGCACACTGGCCAAACCTGCGGTAGAGATTCCTTACCTCCTTTTTGCTGATGCCGGCCCTGTCAAGTGCAGGGGCCGTAACCTGTTCGAATTCTTTCTCCTGGCAGGGCTTTTCATTCGCCCATAACCAGAGCCACTTCTCATGGTTTCCTTCCAGCAGGAGTACATTATTCCTGTCCATGATGGAGAGAAGAAAGCGCACCACCTCCGCATTTTCCAGGCCGCGGTCGATGTAATCCCCGGTAAAGATGTACATCTCATCTTCCCTAAGGCCGCCGTTATCCGAAAAATATTTTTGCAGGGCGGTATTACAGCCATGGATGTCCCCGATATGGTGGATCTTTTGATAATGGGAAAAATCCCGCTTCTTTACCCATACCGTATCCAGCTCCTGCGGCCCGATCACCTTGATGCCGGAAGGCACCTTCTGGGTGGCAAACCGGGCATACATGGTGTCAATCGCCCTCTCCGGCACCCTGCAGAAGGGCTCTCTTGTGGCATTTCGTCTTTTTGCTTCCTCTATAGGGATGCCTGTAAAATCCACGCAGTAAGCCCGGTAGCGGAATTCGCTGCAAAGCTCCTTATACCTGTTCAGCTCAGAAGTCCGGGCATTCGTGGCGTCCACTACCGTAAAATCCCCCCGCTGCATCCTGCCCCGCAAAAGCCGGAAAAGAGTCTTCCATACGGCAGTGTCATTCTCTGGGCTGATTCTTTCCATTCCATCCGTCTCCATGACGGGGCTCTGGTACATAAGCCTTATGTCATCGGTCGATAAAGTATAGGGCTTTAAGCCGTTTGCCTCCACCCATGTGGATTTGCCGCATCCGGCAGCGCCACGCAACAGTAATAAAATACGCATTTTTATCCAATCCTTCCTTTTTTGAAAATGTCAAAACAGGCCCGCCGGAATCGGATATCTTCAGAAAATACTCTCCAATATCCCACGGATACACCCCACAATTCCGCCAATCACCCCTCCGACTGCCATTCCGGGAAGCCCCAGCAGGTAGTTTCCGATCTCCGCTCCGACATCTATCCCTTCTGAAATGCGGAAAAACTCGTCCACACTTTCCTTAATCTCTTCATTATAATCGCTGTTCTCTGTTTCATTTGTGTTGATTAACTGCTCAGCTATCTCCAGGAGCTTTTCCGTCTCCTCCATGACCTTATTCTTGTCTCCGCCAGCACATTCCTTTAAAATCAAATCATAATACTCTGATGCCCTCCTGGCTTCTTCCTCATTTTCGGCTGTCGCCGTCCCCAGAATAATCTTCAGGATTTTTTCTTCTTTTC
>CAYWRB010000741.1:0-1646 GCA_964460025.1 uncultured Hungatella sp. | reverse complement strand
AATAATCTCCTGTTCACTGTTTTCCACTCCCAGAAGAAGGGTATAACAGACCTCTTCCCCAGGTTCCAGAAGAACCGCCTCAAACCGGAAAGCGCCCATGGCTTCCTTTCCTGCCTTTCTGGTTCCCGCCGGACACCCTTCACTGGGTTCATACACCCCTCGGGGTTGGATAAAGGTTCCTCCCTCACCCAGAAAATCCTCTACCGTAGGATAGAAGCTTTCCGGCGGATTCCCATTTTCCCCATAACCCATGACATAGTAGATGCGGTTGTTTTGCCGATGGCCTTTCTCATCAAAGGACATGGTGGGAGAAACAAGAACCCCATGGCTGACGGTCTTTATCCTGTTCAGCATAGAAGTCACGTTTCTGTGGTCCCGCAGGTTATCCGCACTGCGCCCATAGATGGGAATGGCAGCGTAAGGGGTCAGCTTCTGCGGGGTTTTTGCCTGATTTTTCACAGTTATATACATAATTTCTACATTCCTGTCTTTTGGAATAAAGGAAGTAACCGTAGAAACCAGCTGAAACCGTTTGGAACAGCGGGTCAAGGTGTGCCACATAAATCCGGCGTCCAGACGGCTTTCATCCTGCATAGAAGAAAACTTATCCGCCTCCTGCCCGGCAGAGGCCCCTGAGACGGAATAGGCTCCCACGCCGTCCACCACACACCAGAAGTTCCTGACCGAACGGTTGTTGTGCAGATTCTCGGCACTTACCGGCTCCAGAAGAAAGGTCTCCTGGTCAATCTTCGCGTCTCCGCCCAGATTTGGCGCTACGGCGCTTTTTAACCCGGCGGTTGAAGCAAGGGGGAAATAGAGATAACTGATATTCTCCGGCCGGCTTATGGAAAAGCTTCCATGCTCATCTATAAATTTTGGGTTCATTCAACTTTTTCGCTCCTCTCTGCTTTTCGTTATGAGCATCATATAAAAAATCTTCTTAAAAGGAAATAAAAAACCAGCGAAAAATATCAGAATCATGACCTAAAATCCGGGAAATCCGGCTGCAATTCCTCTCTGTCTGATGGGGCCAAGGAGTTTAAAAAATGCATCATGAATTTGATATTTTGTTAAAATCCGTAATATATCTCAAAAATAATTTACGCTATAATTCAACCATGTTCACACAGCCGGGGCAAACGCCTCAATGTACATCTCTAAAAAAAGGAGGATGATTTTAAATGAAAAAAAGAGCAATCAGTATTCTACTCATGACGGCAATGGCGGCAGGTTCACTTGCAGGCTGCAAAAGTTCTTCCGGTTCCGCCTCAGGATCCGGGGAAGAGGGAAAGGTCATTAACATTTACTGCTGGAATAATGAGTTCCGCGAACGTGTGGAGGCAATCTATCCTGAGGTGGCAGAGACCTCCAAAGACGGTACGGTTACTACTTTAAAAGACGGAACCGAAATCCACTGGATTATCAATCCCAACCAGGACGGCGTCTACCAGCAGAAGCTTGATGAGGCCCTTTTGAAACAAGCCGATGCGGCGGCGGACGATAAAGTTGACATCTTTTTATCGGAGACAGATTACGTAAACAAATATACGGATGCAGAGGCAGACGTTGCCATGCCTCTGACGGATCTTGGAATCAATCCCGAAACGGATCTTGAAGACCAGTATCCTTATACAAAGGTCACCGCC
>CAYWRB010000740.1:0-1661 GCA_964460025.1 uncultured Hungatella sp. | reverse complement strand
ACCTGAAATGAAATCTTAAATTCCACCTTCTCAAACTACAGTAGCATTTACCTCTGCATAAGTAGAGTTTACTTCTTCATACGCTTATGATATGATTCCTCTGCTTTCTGACAGCAGTAGAAGGAGAAATCATGAGCAATCTTATACCTGGCAATCAAAAACATCTCTCCCTGCAGGATCGGCTTTACATTGAAAAAGCTCTTTCCACTGCAGCATCCTTTAAAGACATTGCTCGCTTCCTCTGCAAAGATCCCTCTACCATTTCTAAAGAGGTCAAAAAGCACCGGCTCAGCGACTGGTATCACAAGGGCACCTTCTACAATGCCCATAACTTCTGCATCCACAGATATCACTGCCGAAAAACTAATGTCTGTGGCAAGATCATCCTTTGCGGGATCAAGTGCACCTCCTGTCCATCCTGTAACCAGACATGTAGGGATTTTGTCCGGGAACGCTGTGGCCGTCTGGACAAGGCACCTTATGTCTGCAATGGCTGCGACAAGGCGCTCCATAAATGTACCATCGCCCACAAATATGTGTACGATGCTCGTTTTGCCCACCGTAAATACACGGAGACCCTAAGCACTTCCAGAAGCGGCTTAAACATGACAAAGACCGAACTGGCAAAGAAAGACAAGCTGGTTTCCCATCTGGTCTATCAAGGACAGTCCCCTTATCAGATCGTGGCAAACCATCCGGAGCTGAATATGTCCGTCCGTTCCGTCTACACCTACATCGATAAGGGACTTTTTACAGCCAGGAATATCGACCTGAAACGCAAGGCGAAGTTCCGGCCCCGCAAGTGCCACAAAACACAGATTACCAATCGTGAAGTGTTTTCAGGCCGCATGTACAGTGATTTTCTCCTGCTCGACCCGGACTATGTAGAGAGGGCCGCTGAAATGGATACCGTACATTCTTCGAGAGACTCTAAAAAAGTACTGCTCACTTTCTATCTGCGCAAGGAAAAGCTGTTTCTTGCCTTCCTGATGAGCCGATGCACAACCGGCGCTGTCCGCATCGTCTTTGACCGGCTTAAAAAACGTCTGGATACCGATTTCCATCTTCTGTTCCATACCGTCCTTACAGACCGGGGTTCGGAATTCGGTGACCCAGACTCTCTGGAAACCGGCATATACGGAGAAAAATGCTCTAGCGTCTTCTACTGTGACCCTATGCGAAGCGGACAAAAAGGCGGTGTTGAAAACGCACACACCCTGCTCCGAATGGTTCTCCCAAAAGGCACCAGTTTTGAATTCCTGACCCAGTGGGATGTGAACCTGATCGTAAACCACATCAACTCCATGCCGCGGGAAAGCCTTGGCGGGCGCACTCCTTATGAAGCAGCATTATGGACTTATGGGGCTCGCGTTTTAAAAGCACTTCAGCTTAGACCGATTCCTCCCGATGAAGTCAACCTGACGCCTAAGCTGATACGCTTTAACCACTAACCACCACACAAAATCTGCTGTCAGACAGGAAATAGACTTTTCACATTTAATATGTCCGGCTGGTGGAATTCAGTCTTGCACACTGCATTTCCAGCGGTCTGTTTGTCATGTCATCCATTTGATTATTTTGTGGGAAGTTGCTTCTATTATAACCGAATCCCTATGAATTTGCCTGAAAGAATTTGATAAAATCGCCAACTATTAAAATAC
>CAYWRB010000739.1:0-1664 GCA_964460025.1 uncultured Hungatella sp. | reverse complement strand
CATGGGCTTTTCCCAGGGAACTGGCGCAGATGGTAATATCCTTAATCCCCATCCGGTGAACCTCCTCCATGACCATATTCACAATATAATCCCCTTCCCGGAAATGATGGTGGAAGCTTAAGGTCATGCCGTCCTTTATTCCACATTTAACCAGAACATCATGGATGGAATCCACAAGCTTGCTGTCCGTATTCTTCATGACACAGGTTGTTCTGGGACCGTCTTTTTTGTAGGTATAGCCCTCCCGGTAATCATTTCCCCGGAATACCTCTTTTCCGGTCATCTTTAAAATTTCTTCCGGTATCTCTCTTCCCACCGCATTAATCATTTTAGCGTTCCTCCTTATATACTCCGGATGCCTTGGCCAGCTCTATGGTCCGTTTCGCCCCGTCATAGAAAGCGATATCAATCATCTTGCCGTCAACCGTGAACACGCCGATTCCCTGGGCCTTTTTCGTATCAATCTCCCGAACCACCTTTTCCGCAAAGATGATTTCCTTCTGGCTGGGAGTAAAAATCTCATGGACAATGTTAATCTGTCTTGGATTGATAATGGACTTGCCGTCAAAGCCCATCAGATGGATGGTTTCCACATCCTTTTTAAAGCCCTCCATATCATCCAGATTAGTATATACGGTATCAAAACACTGAACCCCTGCCGCCCTGGCTGCGATAATCATGTTCTGTCTCGCCCCCATCAGCTCCAGCCCAGTGCCGGTGATATGGGTCTGTAAATCCTTGGTATAGTCGCCGCCGGACAGGGCGATACCGAACATCCTATCCGAAGACTCACAGATATCCAAAGCCCGCATCACACCTCTGGCAGACTCGATGGCAGCCATAATTAAGGTTCTGCCGGAAGGGATACCAAACTCTTCCTCCGCCGCAGCAACCGCCTCTTCCACAACTTTCACATCCTGTGCCTTCTCGGTCTTGGGAATCCGGATGGCATCGCAGCCTCCGGCCACAGCGCAGCGGATATCCTCCTTCCAGTATGGAGTGTCCAAGCCGTTGATTCTTACGACCCGCTCACAGCCCCGGTAATCCAGCTCCTTTAAAGCATGGAACAAAGAAAATCTGGCGGCATCCTTCTGATTCTCCGCCACCGCGTCCTCCAAATCCAGCATGATGGAATCAGGCTTATAAATATAAGGGTCTTTAATAAGCCCCGGTTTCTGTGCATTTAAAAACATCATGGTTCTTCTTAATCTTTTTTTGTTCGGATTACTCATTGAATCGCACCTCCCCATGGCAGATTGTCCTTCTGTTCCTGAGAACGGTACACGGCGCCTTCAATCCGTGCCTTCAGGGTGCAGTCCAGGGCACCCTTATCAATAATGGTAATCTTCACATTATCCACTTCCAGCCGTTTTAGCGTCTCCAAAGTTACCTTCCGAATCTGATTCCCAAACTGATTCATAACCACACTTTCCAATGTCAACTCAACGGTCCCGTTTCCTGCCTCCACGGTTACCTGGCAGTCACTGGACTCTAAAGTCCCTGCCATTCCAGGTCTTCTGATTTCCATGATGTTGCCCCTCCTTCTCTTTACTTGATTGATATCATAGGGAAAAAAGCTTACAATAACCATAGTCTTTGCCTTAATATTTGTTAAGGTAACTGTGTAAAATCTCTTATTGCTGCACAAGAAAACAGAAGAAGCA
>CAYWRB010000738.1:0-1668 GCA_964460025.1 uncultured Hungatella sp. | reverse complement strand
ATAGATATGTACTTACAGCTGGCAAACCATGCCGTGAGTATCGCGCCAGCCGCAGATACCAAGCGGCACGTTTCCTTATGCGGCTGTGCGCATCCAATTATGCTGAGCAGCAGACAGTATTTTGCCATGGGAGGATGTAAATGAGAAAACATAGAATACTTGCCATATGTCTCCTTATAACCAGTCTTTGCCTTGGGGCATGCGGCCCGGCGGGGGAGGACAGAAGTCCTACAGAAACGGTAAAGGGAACCGAGGAAGCAGGGCGGGACGGAGAAAAGGAAGCATCCGACGAAAAGAAACCATCCAATGGAAAGGAAGAAAGCGGGCAGGAGACGGAGGCGTTTCCGGGCGGGGAGGCCTTGAAGGAAGCTGAGGATTTATCCCTGTTATCCCTGATCATCAGTTCTGAGGGGGATTATGTATGGGAAGAAGAACGGATGCTCTGCCATACCAGCTATCCGAAGCTCTGGCTGGACAGGAGGGAAGATACAAGCTTTCAGACAGGGGAGCAGGCCTTTCCAAAGCTGGCGGCAGCCCTTGAGGAGATGAATAACCAGACAAGGGAAAGGATGGAAGAGTCCCTGAAGGAGATGGAGTCCCAAGCCAGAGAGATGGAGATGAATGATTATTTTACGGAACTGTCCGAGGAAGAGGAAGTCTGGATAGTCCGAGGAGACAGCCGGATACTCAGTATGTTAAAACGAACGTCCTCCTACGAGGGCGGCGCCCATGGAATGTATGTGTATCAGGGGATTACCCTGGATTCCCAAAGCGGAAGGGAGATGGGGCTTAATGAGATCGTTACGGATCCCCGGAAACTTGTGGAGCTGGCGGCGGATCGCCTTGTGGAGAAATATCCGGATGCCCAGTTTTTTGAACCACCAAAGGAGGTTATGCTGAGAGAGCTGGACGGGGGATATCTTTCTTGGGTTGCAGGCTATGATGGGGTTACCTTTTATTTCAGCCCCTATGAACTGGCGGCCTATGCGGCTGGTTCCCTGACCGTTACCATTCTTTTTGAAGAGGAACCAGAATTATTTGTCCCCCAGGTATCCCAGGTACCGGAGGCGTGGGCAGTTCGTCTGGCCCCGGGGATGGACTATGACCTGGGACATGACGGGACATTGGACACTCTGGAGGTATGGACGGATGTTGCAGAAGAAGGAGACGCTTATACAGAATTGATTCTTTCTGTCAACGGACGGGAAAGCAGCCAGAACGATCTGTGGTTCTACCAGTACACGCCTTATCTGGTGCACTTGGATGATTTGAGTACAGAGCTTTTGATGGTGGAAACGACTTCGGATAATGATTACCGGATGACGATGATTTTTGATTTAAACTCTGATGGGCAAAACTGTGATTTACTTAAGAGCTTCGCTTCCACCGGTTTTTCAAATTATTGGGAAACAACGGAGGACGGTACCTTTGAAAACGGCACGGAAATTTTCACGGATCCGAAGCATGTTTCATTAATGACCAGATTCGATCTTCTCAGCACCTATAATGGGAGCCGTTGGTATGAATTTTGTGAGGAGGCAGAGGCAGACGGCTATCTGAAGCCGGAACAGCCGTGGTATGAGGTGGAGAGAGGAGAGTATCCCTTAACCCTTTTGATCCCTATGGACATGGAGACAGGAGAGGAAGGAAAGGTTGAGACGTTTCCGG
>CAYWRB010000737.1:0-1670 GCA_964460025.1 uncultured Hungatella sp. | reverse complement strand
TGATGATGCTGGAGCGGTATGGCAGACTTTTTAGAATAAAGAATACATAAAGCTGGCGAAAGTTTAAAAAAGAGACAGAGAAGCTGTAGATTTCCTGCCTCTTTTTTATTATAATAAAGGAGAGAAGACTGAATCAAAGGTGGGAAATGATATGTATGAGATAGATTTTAACAGGCCGGAGAAGGTTCATTTTATTGGGATCGGCGGTATCAGTATGAGCGGATTGGCAGAAATCCTGATGGAAGAGGGATTTCAGGTATCCGGCTCAGATTCGCATAAATCAGAGCTGACAGAACATCTGGAGGCAAAAGGGGCACAGATTTATTATGGACAGAGAAGCTCCAACATCGAAGAAGGAATCCATGTGGCTGTCTACACGGCGGCGGTTCACCCGGACAATCCGGAGTTTATTGCCGTGAAAGAAAAGGGGATTCCTATGCTGACCCGGGCGGAGCTGCTGGGACAGATGATGCGGAATTACCAATATGCGGTAGGCATTGCAGGAACTCACGGAAAAACCACCACCACGTCCATGGTGACAGAGATACTATTGGCAGCTGATATGGATCCAACCATATCGGTGGGGGGAATTTTAAGATCCATTGGAGGGAACATCCGGGTAGGAGGTTCTCAGCTGTTTGTGACGGAAGCCTGTGAATATACCAATAGCTTTCTCTCCTTTTTCCCCAATATGGAGATTATCCTGAATGTGGAGGAGGATCATCTGGACTTTTTCAAAGATATTCGGGAGATACGGCAGTCCTTCCATAAGTTTGCCATGAAGCTTCCGTCAGACGGATTTCTGGTAATCAGCCGTGATATTGACAAGTATGAAGAGATTGTTGACGGTCTGGACTGCAGGATAGTAACCTGCGGAAAACATAAGGACAGCGACTATCAGGCAGAAGATATATGCTATGACAAGATGGCCAGACCGTCCTTTCAGCTTCTTGTAAAAGGGGAGAGGGCAGCAGAGATCAAATTAGGAGTTCCGGGAGAGCACAATGTGTACAATGCTCTGGCAGCCATTGCCTTATGCCGGGAACTGAAGGTGGACATGGAGCATATCCGGGAAGGGCTGGAACGATTTACCGGAACGAACCGAAGATTTGAGAAAAAAGGGGAGATCGGCGGGGTCACCATTATTGACGATTACGCCCATCATCCCAAAGAGATACAGGCCACCTTGGCTGCGGCAAAAAATTATCCCCATAGAAAGCTGTGGTGTGTTTTCCAGCCTCATACCTATACCAGAACAAAGGCATTTATGGACCAGTTTGCACAGGTTCTGTCCCAGGCGGACGAGGTGGTTCTGGCGGACATTTATCCGGCCAGGGAGACGGATGATCTGGGTATCAGTTCTGCTGATATAGCGGAGCGGATTGAGAGATTGGGGAAAAAGGCCCATTATTTTAAAACCTTTGACGAAATAGAAACATTTCTTTTAGAAAATTGTATTCACGGTGACCTGTTGATAACTATGGGGGCCGGAGACATTGTAGAAGTAGGGGAAAAGCTTCTGGGAAGGTGAGTTATCCACATTATCCACATAGTTTTCAACAATTTTCGCCGAATATCTATGTGGATTTGTTGATTTTCGTACCCTGCTGCGTTCCAGGCCGCAATTACTGGTAAATAAAGGATTCTTCCGCGTTTCGACAAAAGAATCG
>CAYWRB010000736.1:0-1687 GCA_964460025.1 uncultured Hungatella sp. | reverse complement strand
GGACAGCCTCTATACCGTAGGAAGACGGGGAGTGGCCGGAACCATTTTCGTCCATAAGATTGCAGGTGCAAAGGCGGAGACCGGAGCCAGCCTAAAGGAGGTTTTGGATCTGGCCAAGAGGACGGCGGGACAGGTGCGTACCATGGGAGCGGCCATTGAACCCTGTACGGTTCCGGCCGCAGGAAAGCCGGGATTTTCCCTTGCGGAGGATGAGATGGAAGTGGGAATCGGAATTCACGGGGAACCGGGAACCCACAGGGAGAACATAAAATCGGCGGATTCCATTGCAGATGAGCTGTTGGACAAAGTTTTGGAAGATTTTGATCCGGCGAAGGATGAGGCAGCGGTTCTGATCAACGGGGCAGGCGGTACGCCGCTTATGGAACTGTATATTATCAATAACCATGTTCAGGATGTGTTAAAAGAAAAAGGGATTTCCGTATACAGAACCTTTGTGGGAAACTACATGACCTCCATTGAGATGCAGGGATTCTCCATATCGGTCCTTAAATTGGATGAAGAGATGAAAGAAATGTTGTCTGCAGCCGCGGATACGCCTGCATGGAAGGAGTGACAGAGAATGGCAGATACGGTTAAACTGTTGGCCGCAATCCAAGGGATGGCGGAAAAGATCGAGGAGCAGAAGGACTGGCTCACCGATTTGGACCGTCCTATCGGTGACAGCGACCACGGCATTAATATGGCCAGAGGGTTTAAGGAAGTAGAGAAAAAGATTCCCGGGCTTGAGGGAACAGATGCAGGGAACATTCTTAAAACGGTGGGAATGACCTTGGTATCCACGGTAGGTGGTTCGGCCGGACCTCTATATGGAACCGCGTTTATGAAGGCAGGCATGGTTCTGGCCGGAAAGACGGAGATTTCCATGACAGACTTTCTGGATGCTTTTGATCAGGCAGTTGCCGGAGTAAAGCAGAGAGGAAAATCAGAGGCAGGAGAGAAAACCATGCTGGATGCCATGATACCGGCTTTAGAGTCCATGAAAAAAGCGGTGGAGGAAGGCAAGAGAAACGGAGAAATTTTTGCAGAAGGCGTGAAGGCCGCATGGGCCGGGGCTGAGTCTACCAAGGGTATGATTGCCACCAAGGGAAGAGCCAGCTATGTAGGAGCCCGTGGCATCGGGCACCAGGACCCGGGAGCAACCTCCTTTTCTCTTCTTCTGGAGACAGCAGGACATTTTGCGGAGGGCGGAAAATGACAGGAATCGTAATCGTATCCCATTGTCAGAAACTTGCGGAAGGCGTGGTGGAACTGGCCAGGACAGTGGCTCCGGATGTCCCCATGGCGGCAGCAGGAGGTTTGGAGGACGGCAGTATTGGTACCAGCTATGAGAAGATCAAAAGGGCTTTGGACGAGGTCTGTACGGAAGAGGGAGCTTTGATACTTGTGGATATGGGAAGCTCGGTGATGACGGCGGAGATGGTTTTGGAGGAGAAAGCCTTGGAGGGGAAGAATGCGGAACTGGCAGACTGTCCCTTAGTGGAGGGCGCCATCGTTGCAGCCATAAATTCCGCCGCCGGACAAAGCATGGAACAGGTAAAACTGGCTGTGGAGAAATCCTGGGATACACGGAAACGGTAACAGGTTGTGGCGCGTAAGACCAGAAAATAAAACTGCCGCAGTAAGCTGTGGATCCGAACCGGATCCTGGCTGCTGCGGCAGTTCTTTT
>CAYWRB010000735.1:0-1689 GCA_964460025.1 uncultured Hungatella sp. | reverse complement strand
CGGCATATGAGATTCAGAATGTCCAGAACCGCATTTATATGCACAGCAATTACGATCCGGCGCTGATCAGGGAGGAAATGCGGAAACGCTACCATACCCCGGAGCATACGGCTTATGAAAGCTGTTACCTCACCTACCAGCCTATGCCGGTGAAGCTGGACAATCCTCACCTGGTTCAGGTTCCCCAGCATTTTAAATGGTTTGCCAATGGTGCCGCCACCAAGAAAATGTATCTGACCGTATCCCACACGGAAGACTATGGGATGAATTTTTCTTATCACTATCAGACAGCACATTTAAACGAGCATGATATGGAATTGTTATATTACTACATGATGCGCATTCTCTTTAAAGGAATCGCAGAGCCGGATATGAGCATCGGCGATATCATGGAGCAGGTTTAGGCTTTCGATAAAATCATAAAAATTTGGAGGAAATAAAATGACAAACGATATGCAGTTTAAAACAATTATCGCCCAGTATTGCAAGGTAAAACCGGAGGATATAACCGATGATATGCGGTTTCGGGAGGACTTGGGGTTCAGCTCCCTTGACTTTATGTCCTTTTTGGGAGAGGTGGAGGATACCTTTGATGTAGAGCTGGAAGAGGAGGATGTGCTGCACATCTTTACCGTAGGAGAGGCCCTTGCAATGTTGGAAACACTGCAAGGCTAAGGACTGGTTCAGGCTTTGTAGCATAGGGATGATTGGAAATGGAGGTTCGCGATGGGAACGTTGATTCGGGATATTTTAGAGGAGAGCGAAAAAAAGTTTTCGGAGACAGCAGCAGTAAAATGGCTGAAGAAAAAAGAAATCTATGCGGTAAACTACCGTGAGATGCTGGAAGAGGTCAGGGCGGTAAGAAAAGGGCTGACAGGGGAAGGGTTTCAGGGAAAGCACATCGCCTTGATTGGCAGCAGCTCTGTGGAATGGATTGAAAGCTATCTGGGAATAATTACCGGAAGGACCGTTGCCGTTCCCTTAGACGCAATGCTCCCGGCAGAGGATCTGACAGACCTTATCAACCGTTCCGATTCGGAAGGGCTTTTCTTAAGTCCGAAAAATCAGGGGCTTTTGGAAGAGATTTTAACGGAATGTCCGAATTTGAAAAAAATATGGCTTTTGCAGGAGGAAGCGGCTGAAATTTCCCATGAGAAAGTAAGCTTCCTCGGTCAATTAAAAGAAGCGGGCGGGGAGAGAGAAGCTGATTCAGAGCGGCCGGAAGGCGGAGATATTGCAACCATTATTTTTACCTCGGGAACCACCGGAAAAAGCAAGGGCGTTATGCTGACCCAGGATAATCTGGCGTCAAATGTGCGTTCTGTCGATTTTACCGCGGAGCCTGGAACCGCGATTCTCAGTGTGCTCCCAATCCATCATGCCTTCTGTCTGGTGATGGACTGGTTAAAGGGATTTTCTCTCGGTGCAACCATCTGCATTAATGATTCCCTTATGCACATGGTCAAAAACATGGGTATCTTTAAGCCGGAGATTATGCTTATGGTGCCGCTTATGGTGGAAACGATTTACAAAAGGCTTTCAGCGGCCAGCCCCCTTATTCCCAAAAAGCTGGCGGCGGCAAAGGCGTTTGGCGGCAAACTGAAGATTATCTTTACCGGCGGCGCCCATCTGGATCCGTTTTATATTGATAAATTTGCAGATTATGGGGTGGATATTTATGAGGGATAT
>CAYWRB010000734.1:0-1689 GCA_964460025.1 uncultured Hungatella sp. | reverse complement strand
TTATGACGCATACGGCAAAAGTATGAGGTGAAAATATGATTAAACGAGATTTTTATGTAAACCGCCTGATTCACAATATGTGGAATGGCGAGATTAAAGTGATTACCGGTATCCGCCGATGCGGAAAATCAGTTCTTCTCTTTGAGTTATTTTATGAATACCTTCTCTCACAGGGCGTCCGAGAAGAACAGATTATCCGATTGGAGCTTGACCAGAGGAAATATTTCAAATATCGTAATCCCATTGTCCTTTGCGATTATGTAGAATCCCTTGTGAGCGGCAAAAAGGATGAGAAATTTTATCTGTTTATAGACGAAGTTCCGTTTACAATCAAAGTAATTGATGAGGAAAACGGCGGCATTGAAGTAAGTATTTATGATATGCTTAATGAGCTGAAATCCTATAAAAACCTGGATGTTTATGTGACAGGCAGCAACTCGAAAATGCTTTCTAAAGATATTGCAACTGAGTTTCGCGGCAGGGCTACTCAGATTCATGTGTACCCCTTATCCTTTGATGAGTTCTTCTCTTATGTCGGAGGCGAGAAAATGTCTGCCCTGGACCAGTATATGCTCTATGGCGGAATGCCCCGCATCACAGCACTGAAGGATGAAAAAGATAAAAAAGCTTATCTCACTAATCTCTATGATGAACTTTACATGAAAGACATTATAGAACGAAACAGGCTGGAACGAGAAGATATTCTGAATGCAATACTGGATTTTATCGCATCACAAATCGGCTCACTTACCAATCCGACAAATATCGCCAATGCTCTGACCTCTATGCGCCATGAACCCGTCAACAGCGCGTTGGTTTCTGCTTATCTCTCACACACAATGGATTCTTTCCTGATTGAATGTGCAAGGAGATATGATATCAAAGGAAAAACCTATTTCAACTACCCCAACAAGTATTATTATACGGATGTGGGCCTGCGTAATGCCCGTCTGAATTACAGGCAGTATGATCCCGGACACATCATGGAAAATATTATTTACAATGAATTAGTAAAACGGGGATATTCCGTAGATGTCGGTGTTGTAAATGAACGTAAAAAAGATGCCCGCATCCAGCGGGAAATTGACTTTGTTGTAAATGACGGGGACCGCCGCTTCTATATCCAGTCTGCTTATCAGATAGATACGGAGCAAAAGGCAAATTCAGAACTTCAGTCTCTAAAGCTTACAGGGGATTTCTTTAAGAAAATTGTTATCCGTATGGATATACCCCATAGTTTCTACGATGACAATGGATTCTATCATTGCAATTTCATTGATTTTCTTCTTGATGAGACAAAGCCGTTTTAATCAAATATTTTGTGCAGGTAGATAAGACTTTCCTGGAAAGCGGAACTAAAAATAAGGGGCTCAGGCGAAAGTGGAAAAATTCATGCATATATGGTAAAATAAAAAGCACATATACTGGCATGGGATAGGATATACTGATTGGAGGAATATAAAAGTGGCAAGCAAAGAGGTTGGCTTTGTTGTGGATGATGAATATAAAACATGGATAGAGAATATAAAAGACAGAATAAAACATAGTCAGATAAAGGCTTCTGTAAAAGTGAATTATGAGATGCTCGATTTGTATTGGGATATAGGTAGAGATATTGTTGCCAAGCAGAAAAATGCGAAATGGGGAGATGCGTTTCTCGCGGCAATGAGCAGAGATTTACGAAAAACT
>CAYWRB010000733.1:1410-1689 GCA_964460025.1 uncultured Hungatella sp. | reverse complement strand
TGTGCCAGGGAAAAGTGAATCTTTTTAGTTCAATCAATATGTGTCGATGTGTCAGGGAAAAGCGAACCTTTTCTATTTCGATAAACATGTGTCAGTGTGTCAGGAGAAAAGCTGCCTTTTATAGAACAGAGAATGATAAACCAGGTTCTAACTATTGCTTCTATAAATGAGGAGATGAAAAAAGGTATCCATTGTTCCGGCACATTGACACATGTATTTATTTTATAAAAAGGTATCCAACATCCTGGCACACCGGCACATTCAAAATACTTAAGGAGA
>CAYWRB010000733.1:0-1400 GCA_964460025.1 uncultured Hungatella sp. | reverse complement strand
CATATCAACAGCAGGAATCACCAGGGAAGAATGGCTGAAAATGAGAAAATCAGGAATCGGCGGTTCGGATGCGGGAGCCATCTGCGGCCTGAATCCATACAGCAGCCCAATGAATGTCTACCAGGACAAGACCACGGATGAAATCAGCAGCATAGACAATGAAGCCATGCGCCAGGGGCGTGACCTGGAGGAATATGTGGCCGCACGGTTTACGGAGGAGACAGGGCTTAAGGTGCGCCGTTCCAACAAAATGTACCGGAGCAAAGAGCACCCCTTCATGCTGGCGGACGTAGATCGTCTGATTGCCGGGGAGGATGCCGGCCTGGAATGCAAGACAGCCAGTGCCTACAGTGCCGATAAATGGAAAGACGGGCAGATACCGCCCCATTACCTGATTCAGTGCCTCCACTACATGGCAGTGACCGGGAAAAAGGAATGGTATATTGCCGTTGTAATTCTGGGACGGGAATTCCAGTACCGCAAGATTGCCTGGGACAGCCGGTTAATTGGGGATTTGGTGGCAGTGGAGGAGGCCTTCTGGAAGAACCATGTGGAGGCAGGAGTCATGCCCACTCCGGACGGTTCCCAGGCCTGTGACGAAATGATTTCCCGGTATTTTAAGACGGCCAAGATAAAAAGCAGCATCCGCTTGATAGGGTTTGATGAAAAATTGGAACGGAGGGACCAGCTGCTGGAGACGATAAAGGAGCTGGAACAGGAGCAGAAGACCATTGAGCAGGAGATTAAATGCTATATGGGAGATAACGAGACGGCTTTCAGCGATAAATACAGAGTGACCTGGAAAAATGTGGAGTCGGTGCGTCTGGACACAAAGCGGATTAAGGAGGAGCGCCCGGAACTTTACCGGGATTTCGCTGCTGCAGCCAGCTCCAGGAAGTTTACCGTTAAGGCGGCATAAAGGGGGGATGGTGTTGGCAGGCATAAGGGTATTAAAAGCAGAGGAAATCGAATGCAGAATTGGGACTATCAATGAGAAGGGCTTGAGCCTGCTGCTTTTTAAGGATGCCAGGGTGGACCAGAAGCTTTTGGACGAGACCTTTTCCCCTATGGGCTGGAAACGGGTCCATCATGAGATTGGAGGAAACCTGTACTGTACGGTGTCGGTATGGGATGAAGAGAAAAAGCAGTGGATTGACAAGCAGGATGTAGGGACTATGGGAAGGGAGGAAAAAGAAAAGAGCCAGGCATCTGACAGTTTTAAGAGGGCGTGTTTTAACTGGGGAATCGGAAGGGAGCTTTACACGGCTCCCTTTATCTGGATACCGGCAGACCGGGTTAAGATTTCCATCAAAGATACGGGCAGCGGGGGTAAAAAGTATGGTACTAATGAGCAGTTCCGGGTGGCTTCCATTGATTACACCGAGGACAGGGAGATACGT
>CAYWRB010000732.1:0-1697 GCA_964460025.1 uncultured Hungatella sp. | reverse complement strand
AAGGTTTATTCCTGCCTGTATCCCAACAAAAGGGAACGGAAAAAGGCCCTTGCACGGCTGGATATGGAAAAGCTGGTGCAGAGCATCCGTTACCGCAGTGAGACCCCTCTTGCCTATTACGCAGGCGGCTCTGCTGACCTGTCCATGAAATACCATGGGCCTGACCTGTTTGAACAAAAAGCCTGCCGGATTTTCCAGGAGCCGGTGCAGGTATATTCCACACTGGTCAAGGGGACGTATCTTAGGGAGCTTTGGCTTTTGGAGGACGGAACCTTTGTGGAAGTGGCGGCGGTCAGTGTTAAATGCCGCTTTACTACGGAAAGTTACTCTACGGTATACCGGACGATCCGCCACACCATGACCGAAAAAGACTGGTCTGCCTATGTGCCGGAAGAAGCGGTAGATATGTTTGAGGATTTTAGCGAATACCCTTTTGACGGAGAAAAGGGGGCAATCTATGAAGTTTAAGCCGCAGCAACATACCGCCTGTGGCTTTTGTTATGCCTGCTGATACAAGGAAGGAGTGAAGCAAATGCCCGTATTTCGCGTGGAACGGACGCGGGACTATACAGTTATGAGCAACTACCATCTGCGGGACAAACGCCTGACGCTAAAGGCCAAGGGCCTGCTCTCGCAGATGCTGTCTCTGCCGGAGGATTGGGACTATACCCTCTCCGGGCTGTCCCATATCAACCGGGAAAGCAAGGATGCCATCCGCTCTGCGGTCAATGAGCTGGAACAGGCCGGATATATCCACCGCCGCCAGACAACGGATGCCAGCGGAAAGTTCAGCACCAATGAATATATCATCCATGAGCATCCTGACCAGCCGGAGCCGTTATTGGAAAAACCGTCGTCGGAAAACCCGACAACGGATAATCCGCCAACGGGAAACCCGTCACCGGAAAATCCAACGCAATTAAATACTAAGAAACCAAGTAAAGAAAAATCAAATACGGATGGACAAAGTACCGATTCCATTCCTTTCCGGGAAAATACGGCGGGAAGCCCGCCGGAACCGAAGGGAAGGGAGATTGCCTCCATGGAGGAAATAGAGAGTTATCGGTCTTTGATCCTGGAAAATATCGAGTATGACTTTATCAAACAGGACTACGGCCTGTATTTGTCTGACCTGGACGAGATTGTGGAGATCATGGTGGAAACGGTCTGCGCCAGACGCAGATACACACGGGTAGCGGGCAGCGATTTTCCCCATGAGGTAGTAAAATCCCGGCTCCTGAAACTGAACGGAGAACATATCCGCTTTGTCATGGACTGCATGAAGGAGAACACGACCAAAATCCGCAATATCAAGCAATACCTGCTCACAGCCCTGTTTAATGCCCCTACCACCATCGGGAACTATTACAGCTCCCTGGTGAACCACGATATGTATGGCAGCCCATAAGGAGCTGCTTTTTTTGACCGCAAAAATCAAGATATGAGTGCTGAAAGGAGAGATTATGAGACGTCCATTAGCTTACATCACCGCCCCCTGGGGTGATAACGAATTTGAGAACACGGAAACTGCGGCCCGCTACTGCCGGATGCTGTATGATGCCGGATATTCCCCGGTCTGCCCGCTTTTGTTCCTTCCCCTGGTCCTGAAGGATGAAATCCCCCAGGAGCATAAGGACGGGATCGACATCGCCCGCGACGTCCTGCGGCGTTCCCATTTGCTGGTGGTCAGCTGGGAC
>CAYWRB010000731.1:0-1704 GCA_964460025.1 uncultured Hungatella sp. | reverse complement strand
CACGGTTGCCAGGGCAACGCCGTTGACTCCCATCCCGAGCCTTGCCACAAACAGAAGATCCAGCACAATGTTGACAACCGTTGACACCAAAAGGTAGAGAAGGGCGGACATGGAATCCCCAAGCCCACGCAAAATACCGCTCAGAATATTATAAAAGGCAAGTCCCGCAGAACCCACAAACAAAATGATCAGATAGGACTGACACCAGTCTATGATGGATTCCGGCGTATCCAAAAGCTCCAGCAGCGGCCTTGCCACCAGGGAAGCCACCACCATCACAAACAGGGAGGCTATGAGCGTTAAAGTAATACAGTTTCCAATGGTCAGGGAGAGTTCTTCCCTCTCCTTTGCGCCAAAATACTGGGACACCATAATGCCGGCCCCCACGCTGATTCCCACAAAAAGGACAATCAGCAGATTTAAGATCGGTCCGGCGCTTCCCACTGCCGCAAGCGCATTGTCTCCCACATAATTTCCTACAACCACACTGTCCACCGTATTATAAAGCTGCTGGGCAATATTCCCCACCAGCATGGGGAGCGTAAACAACACAATTTTCTTCCAGGGTGAACCTTCTGTCATGTCCACCGGCGCAAAAAGCTTCTTCACCAATTCCATACCGTCACTTATCCTTTCTCTATGTAATGAAGTTTAAACAGGACAGCGCAACTAAGGCGCTGTCCCCACAAATATCATTATACCTCAACCGTTTTCTTTTGTCACGCTTTTTATCATTTCCCGCGCGTATTCTCCCGGCGCGCAGCCGCAGTACATCTTAAAATACCTGATAAAATGGGTTTGGTTATGAAAACCACACAGCAGCGCCACTTCTTTTACCTGAACTTCATTGCTCAGAAGATTTTTGGCTTTTTCCAGGCGGGCGTGAAGAAGATCGTTCTTTGGCGTGGAGGAAAAGAAATCACGGTAATACGTATAAAACTGGCTTTTTTCCAGATTGACGCTTCGGCAAAGACGTTCTATATTCCAGTCCTCATGGCAATCTACAAGCATTTTCAGCCGAAGCTTCTGAAATGCCGGATAAAAACTCTCTCCCTTCTCTTCCTCAGCAGCCGGCTGGTGGATGTCCCTGGCGATTTCAAGAAAAAGCATGGTCGTCAGCGATTGAATGGCCTCCTCCCGAAACAGGGAACTTGAAAAATGCTCCTTCTGGAGACGGGAAATGTAAGAATCGATTATAACGGGATTCCCTGGATAAAAAATCCTGTTTTCAGGCAGTCCAAATAACTGCGTGGGGTTTTCGTCCGCATGGAAATGAAAATAGCTGTTGCAGAATCTGCGGACAGCCTGATAATGCTGGGACGTCCCGGGCGTATAGAGAATGCAGGCATTTTCCTGCGTAATGACAATCTGTTCCCCCTGATATATTTTCATGGGTGCTTTAAACAGGAGAAAAAGATAATCCCCGCTTCCCGCCGGGCGAAAAATAGTATCATAATCCTGATTGGAACGGTTGTACTCGCAAAAGTTTAAATGATACATATAAATGGCTCCCTTTGGCCTTTCTCTGGAAATAAAATCATTTTATCATTCCTATGTGACCCATGCAACAGGAAATGCAGAATATCCTTATCACGGGTTTTGTGAAATTTTCAAAATGACCGGAAGAAATGTAAACTATACCGGAGAAAAGGGAATAGAAAAATCCCGTGTAAAAACTATAATAAAAAATAATAGAAATAAATG
>CAYWRB010000730.1:0-1708 GCA_964460025.1 uncultured Hungatella sp. | reverse complement strand
ATACGCATACATGGACGGCTGCGGCCCCTTCCAGTGCTTTACCAGAATCCTGCTCCCGCTGCTGAAACCGGCACTGTTTTCGGCAGGACTGTTCCAGTTTTTATGGACCTGGAACGACTTTTTCAACACAAATATTTATATCAACTCGGTATCAAAGTTCCCGCTTTCCCTGGCGCTGCGGATGAGCATTGACGTAACATCGAATATCCAGTGGAACCAGGTGATGGCAATGGCGCTGGTGTCCGTTATTCCGTTAATCATCATGTTTTTCTCCGCACAAAAATATTTCGTGGAAGGCATTGCCACAACAGGAATGAAAGGCTAAGGAAAGGATTAAAAAACGCCATGAAAGACGCAAAAAAACCGTCAGAACAAACCACCTACAGCAATCCTGTACTATATGCAGACTACTCCGACCCGGATGTGATCCGGGTGGGGGAAGACTACTATATGGTGTCCTCCTCCTTTACCTATCTTCCGGGAGTGCCGCTTCTTCACTCAAAAGATTTAGTGCACTGGGAACTCATCAATTACTGCATAAAAACACTGCCTTTTGCCAAGTACAGCCGGCCAAGCCATGGTTCCGGCACCTGGGCGCCCTCAATCCGCTTCCACAACGGCTGTTTTTATGTCTTCGTCCCGCTGGTGGACGAGGGTATTCTCGTCGCCCGCAGCACAAATCCGTATGAAGAATTTCAGCAAAATCTGCTGTGTGAAAGCAAGGGATGGATTGACCCGTGTCCTCTGTGGGATGATGACGGAAAAGCCTATATGGTATTCGCCTACTCCCACAGCCGTTCCGGCATCCGGCACCAACTGTCAGTGGTAGAGATCGATCCCGACTGCCGCAAACTTGTGGGAACCCCCAGGACAGTGTTCCACGGAGAACTGGCAGCACCGGTGGCAGAAGGGCCGAAATTTTATCGGCGAAACGGGGAATACCTGATTCTTATGCCTGCCGGCGGCGTGGCCCAGGGATGGCAGTCCTGCCTGAAATCCGGGCATATCTACGGACCGTATGAATACCGCGTCGTTATGCACCAGGGCAATACGGCAGTAAACGGTCCTCACCAAGGCGGCTGGGTAACTGCGCCGGACGGACGGGACTGGTTCCTTCATTTCCAGGATGTCCATGAACTGGGCCGTATTATCCATCTGCAGCCCATGGGTTTTCTAAACGGCTGGCCCTTTATCGGACAGGATCAGAACGGGGACGGAATCGGAGAGCCGGTTGCCTGTTGGGAAATGCCGGCAGAAGGAATGCCCCGGTATCAAATCCCGCAGTCGGATGATTTTTCCTCAGAAACCCTGGGCTTGCAGTGGCAATGGCAGGCAAACCCGGATGCAGAAAACTACTCTCTGACTGCCCGTCCCGGCTGCCTGCGGCTGTACTGCAAAAGAAATCAGGAACGAGAAAACCTGCTGTGGTACGCACCAAATGTACTGACACAGATCCCACAGCACCCGGCATTGACAATGACCGTTAAACTTTCCCTGCACAGTAACCAAATCGGAGATTTCGGCGGAATCGGGATAGTCGGCCACGAATACGGATATATCGGTCTTTATCAGGCTGACGGCGGAATGGAGATCCGGTGCTATCAGGGGAAAGTTACGGAAAAGGAATTTGAAGGAAAAGCGGAGGAAACCTGCGTTTACCAATATCCCATCTGTGAAGAATCTGCATACACCTGGCTGCGCCTGGAAA
>CAYWRB010000729.1:0-1713 GCA_964460025.1 uncultured Hungatella sp. | reverse complement strand
CTCCCTCACAGGAGTACGGCTTACCCCCAGCTGTTCTGCAACCCCGGTAAGGCTTAATTCCTCTCCGCTTTTATATTCACCGGAATAGATTGCTTTTTTTAATATGGATGTAATGCGGATCCGTACAGGCATCAATTCTAAAGATTCCATTTGTTACCTCCCTGTATACGATATTCAGTCTGGTATAAATCTTATTTTACTGAATATCGGTTATTTTTACAATCAGATATTTGTTTTATTTTGAAGTATAGTCAAATAAAATTGTTGATGTTGTACATGTTTTAATCTCAAAATTGTGTATAATGCATGAAAATATGATTAAAAAGAAGATTTGCTTGACATAGTTTGTGTTTGGTGTTACTTTATAAATACAAATTGAATATCGTATACGATATACGAAATACGGTATTCAAAAATGAAAGGTACCATTATAATGATACGACTAAAAGAGGAGGAACACTTGTGAAACGGCGCATGCCGATTCATTGGAAGAAGGAGGGAAGGTTTTATGCATGCGATTGAAAAGATTCTTGCAAAAAACAGCGGTAGGAGTGAGGTAAAAACCGGCGAGATCGTAACGGCAAAGGTAGATTTTGCAGAGATAAACGATCTGTATCTGCAGACGGTATATTCCTTCTACGAAATGGGTGGTGAAAAAGTATGGGATCATGAGAGATGTGCCTTTGTGTTTGATCACTATGCACCGACGCCGGATATTAAAAGTGCGGCTAACCACAAGGAGATGCGGGAGTTTGCCAGGAAGAATCATCTGAGATTTCATTTTGACACCAACTGCGGTGTGTGCCACCAGGTGATGCCGGAGGCTGGAGTCATTTACCCAGGTATGATTGTAGTTGCTACGGACAGCCACACCACAACTCACGGTGCCTTTGGTGCCATGGGAACCGGCTGTGGTGCTACGGATATGGCGACTATCCTTATGACAGGGGAATTGTGGTTCCGTGTTCCGGAGGTTATGGAGATAAGGCTGGAGGGAGAGGCACCGAAAGGGGTTTATCCCAAGGATGTGGTTCTGGCTGTGCTGGGGAAGATACGGGCGGATGGCGCAGTGTACAAGGCTATTGATTTTACCGGAAGCTATGTGGAGAACTTAAATGTTGCAGGGCGCATGGTCATCTGTAACATGGCAGTTGAGATGGGAGCCAAGACGGCTTACATGGAGCCTAATCAGGATGTGATTGACTATGTGTCCAAGAGGGCGGTAAGGACATATGAGATTCAGTTTACGGACCCGGGATATCAGTACTGCGAAAGCTATGTATTTGATGTTTCCGCTATGGAGCCGCAGCTTGCCTGTCCAAGCAGTGTGGAGAATGTACATACCTTGGCAAGTGTGACAGAGAAGGGACAGATCAGACTGGATCAGGGATATATCGGCAGCTGCACCGGAGGCCGTGAGGAGGACATTGAGATTGCGGCCAGGATACTGAAGGGAAGGCATATTCCGGAATACACAAGGCTGATTATTGTCCCTGCTTCCAGGGAGGTCATGTTAAACTGCATGAAGAGAGGATATATTCAGGATTTGATGGATGCAGGCGCCACCATTACCACTCCGGGCTGCGGCGCCTGCCTGGGAGCTCATGAAGGAATTCTTGCCCCGGGGGAAGTCTGTATCACAAGCACAAACCGGAATTTTCCGGGAAGAATGGGGTCAACGGATGCGCAGATGTATTTGGCCAGCCCGGCAGC
>CAYWRB010000728.1:0-1713 GCA_964460025.1 uncultured Hungatella sp. | reverse complement strand
AGTCCATTAGCGGATCCGCGAATCCGCCCAGATGGCCGGACGCTACCCAGGTCTGGGAATTCATCAGGATGGCGCAGTCCACACCCACATTGTAAGGGCTTTCCTGGACAAACATCTGCCACCACGCCTTCTTCACATTATTCTTTAACTCCACCCCCAGGTTTCCATAGTCCCAGGTATTCGCCAGACCGCCGTAAATCTCAGAGCCCGGATACACAAATCCCCGGTTCTTTGCCAGTGCCACAATCTTTTCCATCGTCTTTTCCATCATCTCTACCTCTCATTCTTATCGGAGTATTCTATCGAAATACAATGCAGTGTTTTCCCTCTGAAACCGTAACCTGATTTGTTCCGGAAACTGCAGCGCCATTTGTCACATAAAGAATCTTTCCCTCGGTCTGAATCGTCACCGGATGGTCCGTCTCCACCAAAACCGCCTGCTCCTTCTCCAGCTTCTCTAAATCGTCTGCTTTAGCCGCTGTGGTTTTGTCCTTTTCCACCTTTACAAATTCTCCCTCAGAAAACCAGCCTGCCGTCTTTCCGGCGGCTGCTGTGCCCACCTGGAAGGATTTCACCTGGTTGGCGGTATCCTGGTATTCCTCTGCAAAAGCCTGAAAGGAGCTGCTGTCCGCGTACTGATACACCACCACGATTTTCCCATCCTTCACCTGGCCTGAAGAGACGGAAACGGGAAGCGCATCCCCTTCTTTTGGATTCTCCGCCGCTGCAGGCGCTCCCAGGCTTTCATTATATGCGGCTACTTCCCTTTTCACAAAATCCAAAAGCGCCTCGCTGGTGTAGCTGCCAGTGTCATAGGCCTCCACTGTGGCGCTGAAAACCGCTCCGTCCCTTGTCACATAAATCCCGCTGGACTCCGGCAGGAACTCACTGCCTCCGCCGGCAAATCCACTGCAGCCA
The DNA here is from genome assembly GCA_964460025.1 of uncultured Hungatella sp. Lineage (GTDB taxonomy): Bacteria > Bacillota > Clostridia > Lachnospirales > Lachnospiraceae > UBA3402. Next base: position 795 of record CAYWRB010000728.1, on the reverse strand, counting down.
TGCAGCATCAGGCCGGCCATGCCCGGTATGATAATGAGCAGGAACATCCCTGCCGTATTCCGCACGCTGTTCCATGACAGCTTGGGTGAAACCAGTCCCTCCGCGTCATAAGCATGAGCGAATGCTTTCATAATCTCGCCATATACCGCCTGATTCAGGAAATACCCTGCCAGGATTCCTGTCACAAATCCAATCAAGACAAGAATCAGGAATTCCATCCCGGCAATTTTCATCAGATCCTTTGTCTGAAATCCTACTTTTCTTAGGGCAATAAAATCCCGTTTCTTTTCAAAAAGACGGTTATAAAAAATGTTATACACAACCAGGGCACACACCAGCCATACGGTAACATTCATGACGGTATTCTGCTTTTTCAGGGTTCCTCCATCCGAGACAGCTTCTGCAAGCATATAATTCATCCGTACATGTAAGGTTTCTGCTTCTTCCTCTCCATAGCCCAGATAAACATTCAGCTTATCAACATTTTCCGGGATTTCCCCCTCATCGGCAAACCGGATCACAGCGTTTACCCGCCCGTTTTTCTCTCTGAGAATTTTTCTTGCAAGCGCCTCCGAGACATACCCGTTCTTCCGGTCCGTAAACCCGGTCACATTGTCAATGACTCCGGCAACCGTAAGGGTAAGATCCGGTATGCGAAATGTCACATCTCCTGAATCCGCATCTGTAGCTGTCAGATCAACCGTAACCGTATCCCCTAATTCCAGCACATATTTTTCCATATAATTTTTTGTAAATACGGCTTCCTCTTCTTTTTGCGCCCAGCGCCCGTCTATG
>CAYWRB010000727.1:0-1716 GCA_964460025.1 uncultured Hungatella sp. | reverse complement strand
GATGAGAAGGACATGGAATTTTTTGATTCTGTTTCATCCAGGATGCCGGATGATGTGGCGGTATTAGCGCTGAAATATCTGTCGGATTATTTGGAGGCCTATTATGGCCAGAAGGTTTTAATCCTTCTGGATGAGTACGATACGCCGCTTCAAGAGGCATATGTATATGGGTATTGGAAGGAGCTGGCTGGTTTTATTCGACGTATGTTCAACTCTGCTTTTAAGACCAATCCAAGCATGGAGCGGGCTATCATGACCGGAATTACCCGGGTAAGTAAGGAATCTATTTTTTCAGATTTAAATAATCTTACGGTTGTGACAACAACATCGGAAAAATATTGTACCCAGTTTGGGTTTACAGAGGAGGAAGTATTTCAGGCATTAGATTTAATGGGGATGCCAGAACGTAAGGAGGATGTTAAGGAATGGTACGACGGCTTTACCTTTGGCAGTCAGCGGGATGTGTATAATCCCTGGTCTATCACCAATTTCTTGGAAGAAAAGGAATTGAAGCCTTATTGGGCGAATTCCAGTTCCAACCGTTTCGTAAACCTTTTGATCCGGCAGGGAAATGCCCAAACTAAAACAATTGTGGAAGATTTGATGAGGGGTGGTGTACTGGAGACAGAGATTGATGAGGAGGTTGTTTTTGACCAGCTCCGGAAGAAATATGGGGCTGTCTGGAGTATGCTTTTGGCCAGTGGGTATCTGAAAGTGGTAGATCGAAAGTTTTCACAGGAGACGGGTGCGTTTACTTACCATCTGCAGTTGACAAACCGGGAAGTGTATATGATGTTTCGGAATATGATCCGCGACTGGTTCAGCGGGGAGGATGTGCCTTACAATGGTTTTATCAAAGCGTTGCTTCTGGGAGATGTAGAAGCCATGAATGAATATATGAATGATATCGCCCTGACGACCTTTAGCAGTTTTGATATTGCTGGAAGTGCGGCCAGAAATGATGCGCCGGAACGTTTTTACCATGGCTTTGTGCTGGGACTTATGGTGGAACTGAAAGGCAGCTATGAAGTCACCTCCAACCGGGAGAGCGGATTCGGGCGTTATGATATTATGTTGATTCCCAGGAAAATGGGCCAGTTGGATCCGATGGTCATTGAGTTCAAGGTACGCAAGCCAAGGAAGGAGGCTTCCTTGGAGGAAACCGTGGCGGCGGCTTTACAGCAGATTGAAGACAAGGCGTATGATACGGTGTTGGTAGAGCGAGGATTTGAGAAGGAACGGATCCGTCATTATGGTTTCGCTTTTGAAGGGAAGCATGTTCTGATTGGCTGATATGAATATTTATGCATGCGAGAAACTCTGATTTTTAATGAAGAGTCGGGTGACCGGCTCTTTTTTCTTGCGAAGCATTTAGTAGAACGCCCCGGTACGTAAAATATGCTTCGCAGTGGCGTATTTTGTTGGATTTCATAGGGAAAGCTGTGCTGCAGAATTGAGACGGAGGTCAGAAAGTACGGCAGAGCAAAATAAATCCGGATGAGATTGATTCCAAGAGGGGAATTGGGTATAATAGAAATCGAAACTTAGGTGTATTGCACCGTATTTCCGAATCAACAGGAGGATGGATATGGTAAATTATATTAGAAGAGACAGTTATCTGGAGCAGTTGATTAACCGGAGAGAAAACGGACTTATTAAGGTCATTACGGGAATTCGCCGTTGCGGCAAAAGCTTTTTGCTTTTTAATCTGTTTTA
>CAYWRB010000726.1:0-1721 GCA_964460025.1 uncultured Hungatella sp. | reverse complement strand
CACCTCTGTCTAACCTTCCCCACAGCGGATCGTAAATTCACTGTCTGCCAGCATGATTCTATCCTTGTCATGCAGCGGATATGGTATATTACTTTCAATCCGCGCCCTGTTTCCGTTAATATAGGTTCCATTTTTAGAATTAATATCTACCACAAAATATTGCCCGTTCTCGCAGAAAAATCTGGCATGAATTTTTCCTACTCTCGGACTTTTCACAGCGAAATCAACCTGCTCTTTTAACCGGCCGATAACCGTTCCATTCAGAGGATTTATTGGAATTCTATTCAGCCTGCCGTTTTCATAATATTCCAGATATGCCGCTGTTCCTGCCTGGCTTCCTCCTCCCCACAATTCTGTCTCATCTCCCATAGATGTATCATCTGTTTCAGAAGTACTATAGCCCATGAAAGGTATAGACTGCGGCATTGGCACCGGCTGAGTCTGTCGCATTGGTGGAATTGGCTGTATCGGTTGTGCTGGCGAAACCGGCCGTGCGGCCTGTTCCTGCTGTGCCTGTAAAGGTGGCATCTGTTGCTGTGCTGAAGCTTGTGGATATGATTGCTTAGATGTAACCGCAGGCTGTGATGGTTTAGGTAACGCCGGTTTTCCTTTTGAGGCTACCGGTCCAGTCTTCACATCCTTTTTCCTTTTCTCCTTGGATGTCTTTTTTTCTTCTTTTCCATTCTTACCATTTATGTAAATTTCCCGGTAAAGTATAACTTCAGCTGCTGCAATTCCTATTACAACTGCCAGAACCGTATTTATGGCAATGGCTCCGTTTTCATCTGTAAATACTCCAAATGAAATGCCTGCTGCAACTGCAACAATAATCAATGCCTGAGGCAGTAAAAACTTTTTTTTCGCCTTCTCTGCATCAACCCCATCTCCCTTTGTTTCCTGAACCGCAGTATTTTTCTTTTTCTTATTGTCTTTGCGTTTTGGCGTTCCGGAGCCTTTGACCGGCGGCTTTACCGGCGGCAAATCCATGGATGGTGCGGCCACAGGCTGTCTGCTTTCCTGCTGCCCAGCCACAGGCGGCGGAGTCACAGGCGGCCTGCTTTCCTGCTGCTGAACTCCTGGCTGCGGACTTATAGACTGTGAAGATACAAACGGAGAAACTGGTGTCTGAGAATTTACCGTCTGTGGTGCCGTCATAGCCTGATTCTGTATATTCCCTTTCATACCATAATAGGGTTCCAGACATTTTTCCAATTTGTCAACAGAAAATGGCTGACTATTTAATTCTTTTAATAATACCTGAATCAGGTTATCATTGGACATTTCAATTTTGTCATTCATGATTAATCCTGTAACCAATTCTTTTATTCCATATCCCCCCGTGCTTTGTATAGGCAGAAATACAAACGCGGGATCACAGGAAGCCGGATTTACATAAATTCTCCCTGTTTCCATAAGAATTCCCTCTGAGGGAAGGCGAAAATCAGATGCATCCCGAATCGCCAAAATAGCACCTTGTATTAGTCGCAGCAATTCTTTCCTTGTCAGTTTTCTTTTTTCCAGTATCTGGTCAAGAGATATGCGGGATGTGATATTGTAGTAAATCACTGTCTCCCCATCGATTACCTGCCTGGAAACCGGAAGCAGTTTTTTAATGTCATTTGACAGCATCATTTCCAGCTGATAATGAATTAACTCCACATCCGCCGGACATGTCACCGTCATATAGCTGGAAGACCCTCTTGTTTCATAAGATATCTTTA
>CAYWRB010000725.1:0-1725 GCA_964460025.1 uncultured Hungatella sp. | reverse complement strand
TGTTTGCAGTTCTTTGTTAATCAGAGTAATTTTTTCCCTGGAAGCCGCCAGCCCGTTTTTTAGGAGCTGCTGCCGTTCCTGCAAAAGCCCAGACGCATCAGAAGCACCTTTCATCTGTTCTGCATTCAGCCGGAGTTCTTTGTTCGTAGTCTTCAACCCAGCATTCATCTTTTTTATCCCGGCATCAAATCCTTCTGTAACCACAGAAAATTCTATCTGGGCTTTTGTTTTCCTTGCCATCCTCGCACCTCCTTCTGTGCCATATAGGCCATATATCTGTCATACGCCACTTTATCTGCAAGCACTTTCGCCAGGAATGCATAATCCGCATTCCAAAAAAGTTCTTCGCTTATTTTCATGATCAGGACCAGATATGTATAATAATCCTCTATACTTTCCAGTACAGGACTTACATATGTTTGTTTATGTCTTATATATCCTGTGCTTTTCTCGTACCTGGTCTGGAATGCTACTTTTTTGCGTCCTGCATATAAAGAGCACTAAATGTTCCAGACACCTCTTTTATATTAAACGGAATATTTTCCGTAAATTCTTCGTATGACATATGTTCCTCATTCGCACATACATACGCAGCATAGATTCCATCAATGATATCTCTTGTATCTTTTGTGCCTTCCATAATGACACGGTTCCCTTTTTCAAATGCTTCCGGGTCTCTTTCTTTTAATCCCAAAAGTAATTTGAAATTGATTTTTAATGCAACTTCCTGTCCATTAGCAAGTTTTAAATTCATGTTCTCATCCTCCATCATGCAGTTTTGATCAATTCATAATTCCAATTTGTCATCCATCCTGTTTTTACTGTTTCATCTGCAAGTTCGGTCTCTAACGCTTCATACATGCATTCCCCATGTACGTCTGCTGCCAGTGCGATATTTAATTCGACTTCCGCAACTTCTTCTCCACCGTTTTCGACTTTTCTTGCAATTCCATCGGACACTACGCAGTTCGGGTACGCTTTGTACTTCACATTCCCATCAATATCCAGAGCCTTGCATACATAAACGAAAACTTCATGTTTTCCAGAGCCATATGCATACACGCCTTCTTTTAATTCTTTTCTTCCAAGGCCATACATTTTCACGTACGCCGGCCATTTGATATGCATAGAGATTTTCAGAGTTCCAGTTCCGTCAGGTACCGTTCTCTGCTTTGTTACTTTTCCTTCGCATTTCTGCGTTACAACTTTTGTTCCAAAGCTCTCCTCGAAGCTTCCTACACATCCTATTTTTTCAAATTCCCCTTCTCCGGTCAGCATCTTAATTGCACTTTCTTTTAATTCAAATTCTGCGAATCCGTCTGTAAATTTTCCCATCATAATATCCTTTCTACTGCTTCCAGTAATCCATTCACAACATTTTCATATACAGATTCCACTCCATCCTGCATAAACCCTTCATGCACTGGATTCTTGCTGGATGTTCCCTCTCCTGCATCTGGGAAATAAAGATATCCGTACTCCGGTTTTGTGGATATATTAACCCTCAGATTCCCTGGTTTAGCTTTGTAAGGCATGCTGTTTTTTGCATGCTTCTTTTCCCGGTTTGATACAGGTGTGTATTTTGTTACACCACCTATCAGTTCCTCTGCTCCTTTTTCTGCCAGGTATGTGTTTATTGTTTTTTCCGCATCAGGAACAGTCCTTCTAAGTTTTTCCTGTAATATATCCATATCCTTGGATTTCAGTTCAAATTTTGCCGCCACT
>CAYWRB010000724.1:0-1725 GCA_964460025.1 uncultured Hungatella sp. | reverse complement strand
CCGGGAGATTTTGCAAGGCCTTCGGTGGCTGCGGATATGGTGATTTTTACCGTGACGGATCGGGAGGAAGAGAATTATCGGAAGATTCCGGATAAGGAACTGCGGATTTTACTGATAAAAAGGGGAGGGCACCCATTTCTGGGATGTTGGGCGCTGCCAGGAGGATTTGTCAGACCGACGGAGACGACGAGGCAGACAGCAGAGCGGGAGTTAAGGGAAGAAACCGGTGTGGAGAAGGTCTATTTGGAACAGCTTTACACCTTTAGCCAGCCGGGAAGAGATCCAAGGACCTGGGTGATGAGCTGCTCTTATATGGCATTGATTGACAGCAGCCAGACCGTGGTTCAGGCAGGAGATGACGCGGATCAGGCGGCCTGGTTTCAGGTAGGGTGCCGGAAGATTGGAAATGAGGGGGAGGCAGAAGAAAAGAGGGAGTTATGGGAATTGACCCTTTCTCATGGGGATACGATTCTTAAAACGGTTTTGGAAAAAGGAGCAGGGGAATCCTTTGCGGAAAGCAGGATTGTGGACAGAGGAGGACTTGCGTTTGATCATGGATGTATCATTGCATATGGATTGGAACGGCTTCGGGGGAAATTAAAATTTACGGATTTGGCCCTCCATTTGATGCCGGAACTTTTTACATTGACACAGCTGCAGCAGGTTTATCAGGTGATTTTGGATAAAGAACTGCCTGCGGCGGCGTTTCGCAGGAAGGTGATGCCCATGGTGAAAGAGACGGAGCAGTATACGGAAAATGAGGGGCACCGGCCTTCCAGGCTTTACCGGAGAAGGAATGAGGGGAGGTAACAGTACAGGTAGCACTAGTCGCCGTGTGATGGCAGAAATTGTAAGAGGTAAGAGGAAAGGAACAGGAAAGTTATGGATAGAGAAGCGATCGCAAGAGAAACATTGGAGATTATGCGGCAGGGATATTATGAGGTTCAGAGTGGGGACGGAGAAGACGGAATACGCAGGATTGATGTGGCGGAGGATATGAAACGGTCTGTCAGCCAGAGCATTCTGATTACGCCAGAGCAGGGGGAGGAGATTCTGAAAAATTATGATGTATCCGCGGCAGACCAGCCCGAAAGCCGTGTGGAAAATATTTCCACGGTGGATGCCATAAGAAAGCTGGCCCAGGAGGGAAGGGGACAGATTGGTGTTCTGAATTTTGCCAGTGCCAAGAATCCGGGAGGCGGGTTTCTGAACGGGGCTATGGCTCAGGAGGAAAGTCTGGCGGCATCCAGCACGCTTTATCGGACTCTGACCGCTCATGAGGAATATTACAGAGAGAACAGAGCCAACAGGTCTATGATGTATCTGGATTATGGGATTTACTCGCCGGATGTGACCTTTTTCAGAGATGGGAGATTCAGGCTGGTGGAGGAACCGGTTTATGGGTCTGTTTTGACTCTTCCGGCTGTGAATATGGGGCAGGTCCTGATGAAAGGGGAGGATGTGGAAGAGGCGAAGAGGGTTATGAGGCGGAGGATGAAGCTGGCTTTGGCCATATTTGCGCAGCAGGGGGCAAAGAATCTGGTGCTTGGGGCTTATGGGTGCGGAGTGTTTCGGAATGATCCAAGGCAGGTGGCTGTGTGGTGGAAAGAGATTTTGGAGGAAGGACTTGGGAAATACTTTGAGAGCGTGGTTTATGCGGTTTTGGATATGTCCAGGGGAGAGAGGTGTATTGGGGCGTTTAAAGAGGTGATGAGAAAGGGCTAA
>CAYWRB010000723.1:0-1731 GCA_964460025.1 uncultured Hungatella sp. | reverse complement strand
AGTCCGTGGAAGAAAGCACCATGTCCGAATATCCGTTGGAAATCCAAAGTTCCGGTTTTGATATTGCTTCCATGATGCTGGGAGCGGATGATGGCAAGGCAGAAGAAAATTCCGGAGAGGTTCGTGTTTCTCAGAGGATTACAAGTATGCTTTCAAAGGTCGATCCAAATGATCTTGAGGCGCTGAAAGCGTATCTGGACAGTGGGGAGAGCGGTCTTGAACCGTATGTGAAGGCCATCGAATACACCTATGATATCGCACCGCAGATCTTCCGGATAGAGGATGATACGGTACGGCAGATTCATCCGGATCAATCCTTTTCCCTGCTGGGGCTTGGCGCTTCTGCCAGCACCAGCAGCCTGATGTCCTCCATGATGAACACGGATGTGTTTCATGAAATGCCGGAAAATACGGATTTGTATCAGGATCAGTATGAGGTCAAAGCCGGCCGCTGGCCTGCACAGTATAATGAGTGCGTTGTTGTACTAACTTCCAGCGGAACCATCAGCGATTTCATGCTCTATACGCTGGGGCTTCGGGACTCCTTCGAATTGGATGACATGATAAAGCGTTTTCTGGCGGAAGAAGAAGTGGAAACACCGGAGGGTATCCGCACCTATTCCTACGATGAATTCTTAGGCATTACCTTTAAGCTGGTAAATAATGCGGCGTGTTACGAGTACGATGATACTTATGGTGTATGGGTGAACAGGCAGGAAGATGCTTCTTTCCTGCGGGATCTGGTCGGTCAGGGCGAGGACATAACGATTGTGGGTGTTGTGCAGCCGTCACCGGATACAGGCGCAGCGATGTTAAGCTCCGGTATCGGTTATCCGGCCTCCTTGACAAAATATGTGATAGAGCAGGCAAAGATGAGTCCCATTGTGCAGGAACAGATTGCGCAGCCGGGGATCAATGTGCTGACAGGAAAGCCTTTTGGCGATGCTGACCAGAACAGCTTTGATATGTCCTCTCTTTTCAGCATCAATGAAGATGCTTTGCAGGGAGCGTTCGGATTTGACCGGGACGCGTTGAACATTGATATGTCTGACTATTTTAATATGGATAATGGCAGTCTGAATCTGGGGGACATGGTGGATTTGGGTAATCTGACTTTGAACCTGCCGGAATTCTCAGGCATAGATATGGCAGACATATTGGGGCAGATTGATTTTTCCATATCTGCTGATGGCATGGAGCAGCTCGTCAGCAATGTGCTGGCTGGTTATGAAGATTATGCTGCTGCACACCCGGAGGCGGATTATTCCCGGTTGAATGAAACCTTTATGGCATATCTACAGTCACCGGAGGCACTGCAGATTTTGCAGGATTGGATGAATCGGATGATTCAATCCGGTGTGGAAGGTTCCGTCAGTTCAGGGGAGGCCATTCCGCCAAATGGGAATCTGTCTGTTTCACCGGAGCAGTTAGAGGCTTTGGTTCAGAATATTATGCAGGGCTATCAGGAATATGCACAGAGTAACCAACTGACAGACCCAGAAAGATTTAACGAATATCTTCTGATGTACCTGCAGACACCGGAGGCACAGCAGAAGATCATGGATGCTGCTGCGGAAATAGTGACGACAGGCGGCAATATTGAGATTACACCTGATGAACTGGAGGAATTGGCAGGTGATTCACAAAAATTCCGTCCCCCTTTTGCAGGGGAATGATTGATCCGTTTACATTGTAATCCATGCTGCCGGAAAGTATTACGATAAATTCAAC
>CAYWRB010000722.1:0-1734 GCA_964460025.1 uncultured Hungatella sp. | reverse complement strand
GTCTCCGGCGGCAATAACAAGGTCATTATACCACTCTCACAGCTGCTTTTGAAGATTTTTTTGCTTGTCCACAGGATTGTCCATAGGACTTTCACACTTCCACAATAAAAGCACCTGCCATTTCTGACAGATGCTCCCACATTTTCTAAGTTTCATTCAACTGTTCATTATAAAAAGAAATCATTCAATTCATGCATTCCTTTTCAATAATTTCTCTTATTCTTTTCAAGTCATATTTTCCGCTGGGTGTCATTGGAAATGCATCTAAAAAGAATATATATTCCGGTATTTTATAACCGGCCAGTTTCGATTCCAAATAGGCGAGAAGCTTCTCTTTAAACATATTTTGTTCCTTCTCTTCGCAGTTTCTTCCTAAACTGATACAGGCCAGGACTTTTTCCTGCATGATATCATCCTGGATTCCCATGACCTTGACCTCTTTTACTTCGTCCAGTTCTCCAATCACCTGCTCGACTTCCTGGGGTGAGATATTCTCTCCTCCTCTGATAATAATTTCTTTTATCCTTCCCGTCACACGCAGATGGTTTTTCTCATCCAGCCTGCCTATATCTCCTGTTTTCAGCCAGCCGTCTTCTGTAAAAGCCATCTGATTTGCCTTTGGGAGTTTATAATACCCCTGCATCACATTGTATCCCTGAACCTGTATTTCGCCATCTTCATCTGCCTTACGGACTTCTCCCGTTTCCGGAACCACAATTCTTACCTTTATATGCTCCAGCACATTTCCGGCGGAATCCGACTTTCTTTCCCTGCTTTCTTCCCATCTGGCAATTGCAACACAGGGGGAACTTTCAGTCTGGCCATATGCCGGCTGCAAATGCATATTGGGAAAGCGGCGGCATATTTCCAGGTAATCCTTCGGGGTAAAGGGTGAGCCTGCTATAATCCCTGACTTCAGCCGCTCCCCATTGCTGTTAAAATATTGCGGCTTACGAATCAGGGCAAGAAACATGCTTGGCACGCCGTTGAGAACCGTGCATCCGCAGTTCTCAATGGCTTCCCATACCAGCTTTGTCCTGAAATACGGAATCAGATACATGGTCATTCCTGCCGTAATGCACGAAAGAATTCCTGCCGTAATACCAAAGCAATGAAACAGGGGAAGATCTATACACATTTTATCACCTGCCCCCCATTTCATGGCTTCCGCCATAGCCCTGGCATTGTTCACCAAATTATAATGGGTGAGAATCACTCCTTTAGGCAAGGACATGGTTCCTGATGTAAAAATCATACAGGCAGGCATACTGCTGTCAAATTGCATGCTGTCAAACTGCTCTGGGGCCATCCCTGTCTTTTCTTCCGTTCCCGGGGCACTGCATTTTAACCAGGTTCTTTCCACCAGCTCTTCCATATAAATAAAATTCCGGACTTTTGGCGTTTTTTCTTTTATATCTGAAATTATTTCCCTGCAGGAGACGGATTTATATCCGTCCCCATAAAACAGAGTGTCAACATCCGCGTAATTTAGAATCCCTGCCATTTCCTCCTGCTTATAGGAAGTGCTGATTAACACGGAAACTGCTCCTGCTTTGGCTATGGCCAAAAACAGAATTACCCAGGAGGGAGAATTCACGCTCCAGATTCCTGTATGGGTTCCCTCTGTGATCCCCATTTTTTTCAGCTGAACTGCCAGAATATCCGTGATTCTGTCCAGCTGATAAAACGTACAGCTCCACCTGCCGGTGTCTATAGCCGTGCCTTCCACGTATT
>CAYWRB010000721.1:0-1735 GCA_964460025.1 uncultured Hungatella sp. | reverse complement strand
TATTAGTAATTTTATTAATAGAATTATCATTATAAATTTTTTTATAAGAAATCCACGGTGGGCGTAGTGATGTGCCTTCCCTTCATTATTGGCTTCTGCCTTTTCCTGGCAGTACCCATGGGGATTTCTCTTTACTATTCCTTCTGTGAGTATAATATTTTATCGCCGGCTCAGTTTACCGGAGCCGGGAATTACATAAAAATGTTTACAGGTGACAAGACATTCTGGCGCTCGGTAAAAGCGACTTTCTATTTTGCTTTTGTGTCAGTTCCGCTGCGTCTGCTGTTTGCTTTGATTGTAGCATTAATCTTGTTTCGTCAGACAAAAATGACAGGAATCTACAGAGCGGCGTATTACCTGCCCTCGATTCTTGGCGGTTCGGTTGCCGTATCTATCTTGTGGAAAAGAATGTTTGCGGCGGACGGAGTGGTGAATATCCTGCTGAACGCTGCGGGAGTGGACATTCATTTCAACTGGCTTGGAAACACCAAAACTGCTATCTGGACATTGGTTCTCTTAAGCGTATGGCAGTTTGGTTCGTCAATGCTTATCTTTCTCTCGGCTATGAAGCAAATCTCAGGAGAACTGTATGAGGCGGCGGAAGTAGACGGGGCTGGTGGCGTAAAGAAGTTTTTTTCCATCACCTTGCCTCTTTTGACTCCCACCATCTTTTTTAACCTGATTATTCAGCTGATCGGAGGCTTTCTGGCGTTTACTCAAAGCTTTATTATTACTCAAGGGAAGCCTATGGATTCCACACTGTTTTATGCACTTTATATGTACCAGCAGACCTTTACCTTCAGCAATGCGGGATATGGTTCAGCCATGGCCTGGGTCATGCTTATTTTTATCGGTATTATGACGTGGATATTGTTTAAAACCAAGAAATTCTGGGTATATGAGCAGGGGTGAGGACAATGAGAGCAAAAAGAATACGAAACAAAATTATTTATCATACACTGGTATTTTCCTTTGGACTTATTATGCTGTATCCCCTGTTTTGGATGCTGATGAGCTCCTTTAAAGATTCCAATACGATCTTTACCACGGCGGGGCAGCTGATTCCCAGGATCTTTACGCTGGAAAACTACAAAAACGGCTGGAGAGGATTTGGAAATGTAGGTTTTGGCACATTTTTTGAAAATTCCCTTGTGATTGCATTTTTCGCTACCATAGGAACCCTAATTTCTTCCGCGCTGGTGGCATACAGCTTTGCCAGATGCGAGTTTAAAGGAAGCGGTTTTCTGTTTGCGGCCATGCTTGCATCTATGATGCTGCCGGGACAGATTTTGATGGTGCCTCAGTACCTGTGGTATCGGAAATTAGGATGGGTCGGCGGATTTGCCCCTCTCATTGTGCCCTACTGGTTTGCAATTCAGGGATTTTTTGTGTATCTCATGAGGAATTTTATTGATGGGATTCCAAAGGATCTGGACGAAGCGGCCCAGATCGATGGCTGTTCCTATTATGCCATCTTCACCAGGATCATTCTGCCCCTGATGCGGCCGGCATTTGTCACCAGCGGAATTTTTTCCTTTATATGGAGATGGGATGATTTTATGTCTGCCCTGCTCTATATCAATAAGACGGCATTGTACCCGGTGGCACTGGCTTTAAAACTATTTGCGGATCCCAGCTCCTCCTCAGACTACGGTGCCATGTTTGCCATGGCAGCATTGTCACTGGTTCCCATCGTGATGATTTTCTTTGTCTTTCAAAGGCAGCTGGTAGAAGG
>CAYWRB010000720.1:0-1751 GCA_964460025.1 uncultured Hungatella sp. | reverse complement strand
GTGGCCTGTTTTTTGATATCTGCATCAATTCTGATTTGAGTAGGTGCTGTAGCCATTTAATCACCGCCTTTCGATTATATTATATCCATTCCGGTTTACAATGTCAATCGAAACGGCGATTAAATAAAGGAAAATAATGGACTTTAGAAGATTAGGCAGATGGATTCTGACCGGAGGGGCGGTCAAGATCCCTACGGCTCTGCCCCATGGGAACGGGCGCGGGGTCGCATGTGCGAAAGATCGTGTTTGATGTGGCGGTGGATATGGTGCGGTTCTGCCCTGCGCTCTCCAAACGGGTAAAGATTCTGGAGTCCCAGAAGAAGATCACCTATCTGCCTACCAACAGCTCCTATCAGGTGCTGTCGGCGGATGTGGCCAACAAGCACGGCTTCAACACCCACGGGGTGATCTTTGATGAACTGCATACCCAGCCTAACCGGAAGCTCTTTGATGTCATGCTCCAGGGTTCCGGGGATGCCAGGATGCAGCCGCTGTATTTCCTGATCACTACGGCTGGCAACGACACCAATTCCATCTGCTATGAGGTACATCAGAAGGCCATCGATATTGCAGAAGGCAGGAAGATCGATCCTACCTTCTACTCTGTGATCTATGGTGCTGCTGAGGATGAGGACTGGACGGACCCGGCAGTCTGGAAAAAAGCCAATCCCTCTCTTGGGATTACGGTAGGCATCGACAAGGTAAAGGCGGCCTGTGAGTCAGCAAAGCAGAATCCCGGCGAGGAGAATTCCTTCCGGCAGCTGCGCCTCAACCAGTGGGTGAAGCAGTCTGTGCGGTGGATGCCGATGGACAAGTGGGATGCCTGTGCCTTCCCTGTATCTGAGGATGACCTAAAAGGCCGTGTCTGCTACGGCGGTCTGGACTTGTCCTCCACCACGGACATCACTGCCTTTGCCTTCGCCCGGTAAAAATGCCAGCTCTCCGATCTCTCCGGCAGGGAAGCCGCCTTATCTGTGAAAGCAGCCACCTTTCCGAAATGCTCCTGTGCCTTTATCTTTAAAAACTGCCGCAGTCTCTCCTTGTCTTCCTCCTTCGCATAACGGCGGATCAGCGGGAACACCCGCCTTGCCACCGCCGCCGTACACGGAAAAAACTCATGGATATAAAGCTCCATCCTGCCATTTTTATAAACCAGCTTCACGGATTCTTTTTCCTGCTTTGGCTCTGCCAGCTTTATCCCTGCATAAGCTGTCGGGTCATAATAGCCTTCCCCATTCCTTCTGCTCATCTGCCTCCCCCTTTACTGTTTCTGGTAAAATGCGCACTCATATCCGTCTGCCCGGAGCGGAAGTCCATTTGCCCACTCTGGCTGTACTGCCATCACTTCACTCATATCTTCCACAGAACCAAACCCTTCCGGCACTTCCGCTATGATCTCGTCGTGGCAGTGCATCACGATCCGGTACCCGGCTTTTTCCACTCGGAGCATGGCTTCCGCAAGCAGGTCCCTTGCCGTTCCCTGCACGATGTTCTCTACCAGCTTGGGACCGTAGGTTTCAATCCGGCTCCACTTTTTGTTTTCAGAAATGCCTTCATAGGTCAGCCCGTTCCTGCCAAACTTATTTACCGCCATCCTCGGTTTCACATAGGACAGCTTCCGGCCAGATGGAAGTATGACAAACAGGATTCCACTTTTATACTCGAAAATAATTCTTCCGGCCTTCGTCCTTCGCTTCCCTTTCACTGCTCTTACTGCCGCTGCATCCACATCCCACCAGAACTGCGTAATA
>CAYWRB010000719.1:0-1753 GCA_964460025.1 uncultured Hungatella sp. | reverse complement strand
TTCCTCAGAGATTTGAACTGGAATATCAGGGAGCGGACGGGGAGAAGCATCGCCCCATTATGATTCACCGGGTACTCTTTGGCTCTATTGAGCGGTTTATCGGTATTTTGATCGAGCACTTTGCAGGTGCATTCCCAACATGGCTGGCTCCGGTTCAGGTGAAGGTACTGCCTATTTCCGACAAGTTTATCGAGTATGGGGAAAGCGTAAGGAAACAGCTTGATGAGGCTGGGATCCGGGTGGAACTGGATACCCGTTCGGAGAAGATCGGTTACAAGATCCGCGAAGCTCAGATGCAGAGAATTCCGTATATGCTGATTGTGGGACAGAAGGAGCAGGAAGAGGGATTGGTTGCTGTCAGAAGCCGCGGCGCAGGGGATGAGGGACAGAAACCTCTGGCAGACTTTATCCGGAAATTACAGGAGGAGATCGCTTCCAAAGCCATGGAGGAGACGGAGCCGAAACAGTAAATGCCGTATCCGTGCACCAGAAAAACAGCGGATGAACCAATGTCATGAAATCGCGGGAGGTCCGCCCGGAGAGGGCGTGATATTGTTCTCTCCTGGGCACGCTCGCGCTACGTGAAGAGCGTAGCGGTACATAAGGCGCTAAAAGACAGCGCCTAAGTACCGACGGTCTTCGAGTACCCTGGAGAGAACAATATCACGCCCTCTCCGGGCTATGCTATCTCGGATAGACAAATGACATTGACGGATGGACAGTTACGAAAAAGCGGTGATGGATGATCGTTTCCAGGGCCGCTTTTTTGCTCCGCCGGAAAGTAAGTGAATTTGTCAAACGGATAATATTTTTCAGAAAAGTATATTCTAACATGAGAGTTTTTGGGTGAGACTATGTACAAGACAAGGATGAAAATCGGGGAGATGGCACAGTTTACCAAGGTTTCTGTTCCCACGCTGAGGTTGTATGACCAGATGGGAATTCTAAAGCCCTGCTATACGGACCCGGAGACCAAGTACCGGTATTACAGCATTCACCAGACAGCCCGTCTGGACATGATCGTGTATATGAAGGAACTGGGAATGAGCTTAAATGAGATTCAGCAGATTCTGGAGCAGGGGGATATTCAGACCATTGAATCTGCGCTGATCAGCAAGAAGAGGCAGGTGAAGGATCAGATTGCCAAACTGGAAATGCGTCTGAATGCCATTACCAGAACCATTGAGAGCGTGGAGCGTTTCCGGAAGGCTCCTGACTGTGGGATGACTACGGTGGAATACATCCCTCACAGAAAAATATTTGCCATGCATACGGACATTAATTTTTATGACTATGACAGTTCTGTGTATGAGCTTATTTTAAGCCAGCTGAAGGAGACCATTATTAAACAGGATTTACCACAAATTTATTATTGCAATGTGGGTACAATTCTTCCTATGGAGGATTTTCTGGAAAAGCGCCTGGTTTCCAACGAGATTTTTGTGTTTGTAGATGATGAATTTCCGGAAAATCAGTCTGTGAAAAGGATTGACAGCGGGATGTACGCCTGTATCTATGTGGATAATTTTGATGATGAACCGGAATATGCGGGGCGTCTTCTGGATTACTGCAGGGAGCATTCCTATAGGATTTGCGGCGATTATATCTGCGAGGTTCTGACGGAGTTTAATGTGTTTGATGACACGAAGCGCTCCATGTTTTTAAGGCTTCAGGTGCCGTTGAGATTTCGGTAGGATTGCTTGTTAAAAAATTTTCAAACTTCTCTTGACTCTCACCTAACAGGAGACTGTAA
>CAYWRB010000718.1:0-1753 GCA_964460025.1 uncultured Hungatella sp. | reverse complement strand
TGAAAAATACTGTTTCGCAACCCCCTCATACAGTTCCTTCCACGCTTTAGTAGAACGATAAATAACCGGAGAATTTGCCCATTCAAACAGCATCGCATTCGATTTATGAAAATGCTGCAGCGCCTTTTTCAGATCCCAGCCGCCTACATCCAGCACATCATTAAGCTCCCAGTTGAGATAATCTTTCATTCCGCGCAGATTAAGATAAGAGTCCCTGTCTCTTACATAGATAAAACGCACGTCATAATCGCTGTCCGGCGAAGCAAAACCCCACGCCCTGCTGCCGGACTCCACCGCGTGCAGCACCTTTACATGCTCTTTTTCTTCAATCTCCCTTATCTTCATCAGGACCAGCTCTTTCACCGGCCCTTCATATCCCTCATATCTCATCCCTGACCACCCTCTCATTTACCGACATCACGAACTCCTGAACCTTATCAAACTCCGGCTCGTCCGGAAGGTCCGTATGCTCCGCCGCATAGTGGAGTCTCTTTTCATACTCCGAAACCAGATCATAAAAAGATTCGTCAAAAGTTCCGTCCTTCTTCTGGAACTTTCCAAAACGGATATCCATGAGAAGTTCATGCTCCTCTTTTCTGTACGTTTTAATCTCTCCCTTTTCAAGAATATCAACCGCCATCATAAACAACCGGATCAGATGCATAGCGTGTTTGTTCAGATGGATATCGTCTTTCTTTTTATTTCGCTTGCCAATCCTGTCATAATCCCTGATCACATTAGTCATAGTATTCCACATACCTGCATAATCTCTCAGCGGATAATGCTTCAGATCGGCATTTACAAAAATCTCCGTATCATAATCCGGATTTTCCGCTTTATCAATAAATATCTCGATACTTCCATCCCTGTACCGTTTATACTGGCTGTTAAAATCATACAGCGCATTTCTCACGGAATTAAAGATGTGCCTCTCCCGCTCACTCTGAGGATAAGAATCCCTCGCAAGGGCGTTTTGCAGTCTTCTAAGCTGGGCATCTGCATAGCCCCCAAAGGAATTAATCGCCCTTTTAGACAGAAACAGACCTTTATTATCAAGAAGCTCCTGCCCTATATCACTCAGATACAGATAATGCTCCTTATTAAGCCCCAGAAGCTCTATCGTATTCGGATTGCAGTTAAGAAACAACGTAACCACTTTATTAAAAGCGTAAATAACCGTATCCGTATGGTCGTCTGTATATTGTTCATATTGGGTAAGCCCTGTCAGATCGGATTTTCGGTTTAAAGTAATCCCGCGGACATCCAGATCGCTGGTCTCTATATTTGTCCCGTAAGAATAGCTGCCTGCAAGTCCGAGCAGAATTACATGCCTGCCCAAATGCCTGTCTGTCTTTATAAAATCATATTCATCACTGTCTAAGATTTTCTTAAATTCCATTATTGATACCTTCTTTTCAATACTCTTTCCCACAGGATTGATTATAAACGAAATAAGCGTAAAATGCATTCTCTTTTTTCTTTGAAGCAATTTCCATGCCAATTTTTCATTCATCCTTTTCATTTTCACCCTATTTTGATATACTTATTAATAAGATCAAGTAATTGAAACAAAGAACACGAGGGCATATTTATGAAGTCTGGATTTAAAATGCAAATATCTCAAAAACTGCAGATATCTCAGTCCCAGATTCAATCTCTTGAGCTTTTGGCTATGGACAATCTACAGCTTGCAAAATTTATGCAAAACGAATATTTAGAAAATCCTTTGATGGAATACTCAGAAAAATTCGAA
>CAYWRB010000717.1:0-1756 GCA_964460025.1 uncultured Hungatella sp. | reverse complement strand
TTGTTCTGTCTGATCCTTCATGGAAGAACATACTTGGTCATAATCTTAATCTCCGTATACCAATACTCCTTTTTGGGCATCCTCCTCTTCAGGATAATATCCGCCAGAATATTGGGCGGCTGGTACCCCTGCACATACCCGTTCTGATCAATCAGAAAATCCACCGAATCCTCCCGCAGTGCCTTTTCATTCTTCGGCGTCTGGTCATAGATCACCACATAGGGCCGCCGGTCCAGCTTCAGCGTCTCAAAAGCCTTTGCCACCCCGGCCTGTCCCCCTGACACCACCAGTATTCCGCTGATTCCCGACACGGCCATCATCGTATTCTCGATGATCCGCTGAACCTCCTCCGTCTCGTCAAAACTTCCCTGAACCCCTGCAATCTCCAGCTCCGGGTACGTATTTTTCAGTTCCTCCACAAATCCCTCCACCCGAAAATTATTAACCGGATTTCCAAAGGACCCTGTAATAATGAGAATTTTTCCCTTCCCTCTGGTCAGCATCCCCAAAAGTCCTGCAGCCGTCCTTCCGCTTTTTTTATTATCCATCCCCACAAAGCAGCTTCTCTTAATCCCCACAATATCCGAGTTAAACGTCACCACCGGAATCTTCTCATCCTCTGCCAGTTCATTGATACGCATACGGATACTCTCCGACTCCACAGGCATCACCGCAAGTCCGTCAATCCCGCACTCTGCCAGCTCGTCAATGGCCTTCAGCTGTTCTCCGGCATCCACGGAAAGCACCTCTTTCACAAGGACCTCCACTCCCCGTTCCGCCAGCTCCTCCTTAGCCTTCCTGATTCCTCTGTTAATTTCTATCATAAAGGAAGCTTTAGCCAGTTGTGTCACTACCCCGATCCGAACCTGGGCATTGCCGCCGCTTCTCTTCCTGGCCTTTCCCACATATCCCAGTTCCTTTGCAATCCGCTGAATTCTCTCTTCCACCTCAGGAGCAATCCTTCCCCGGTGGTTCAACGCCCTGTCCACCGTTCCTCTGGATACTCCAGCCAGCTCCGCAATCTGCCGTATTGTCACTGCCATGCCCTGTTCTCTCCTCCGGTTCATCTGTCAATTCAAACCTTATTTGCGTGCTTTTATCATAGCACACATTGATTTTGTGTGCAATATATTCCTTCACACGCCAGCAGCGTAAAATACCTTTATGCTTCGCCCAGGCACTTGGCTCATTGCTCGCGGAAATAAAAACCGCCTGGCAAAAGGCCAAGACCTGTCTGTCTCTCCTTCTGCCAAGCGGCTTTCTATCTATTTTTCCAAATCCTACCGAACCTCAGAGATCTTCACCGGACGATGCTCTTCCATAGACTTCTTTGCAGCCAATCCCATCAGCACCGGCTCAAGACCGTCCATAACTCCCAGAGGAGTATCCGTATCATTTACAATGGCATCGATAAAGCATTTCACTTCCTTTGCATAAGCAGCCATATATCTCTCCAGGAAGAAATGCAGCGGAACCTCTCCGGTAACTCCGTTCTCATTGCTCAGCACTGCTGCGGAAGCCGTATCATTGCCGGTTGCAACCATACCCTTGGAACCGAATACTTCCGCTCTCTGGTCGTATCCGTAAACAGCCTTTCTGGAGTTATCGATCACTGCAATGGCGCCGTTCTCCATCTTCAGGGTGATAACTGCCGTATCCACATCCCCTGCCTCCCCGATGGCCGGGTCAACTAAAACAGCAGCCTCCGTATAAACCTCGGTAGCATTGCAGCCTGCCAGGAAACGTACCATATCAA
>CAYWRB010000716.1:0-1758 GCA_964460025.1 uncultured Hungatella sp. | reverse complement strand
TTATACCTTTGTTCTTTTAAAGAAAGTGAGGCGGCGTATGACCTGTAAAGAGGCGGAAAGTTTGGTGATTCCCTATATCCGGCATGAGTTGGACGATGACATGCGGATGGAGGAATTTCTGGACCATATTGATTCCTGTGAGAATTGCAGGGAGGAACTTGAGATATATTATACGGTAGAGGCGGGTATCCGCCAGTTAGACAGTGATACCGGAAATTACAACATTAAGGGGGATATGGAGGAAGATCTTATGGCTTCCAGACAGAAGATATACAGTATCCACCTGATTGACGTTGCCCGATATGCGGCAGATACGCTGCTTTTTATCAGCATGGTGGTAATGATAGCCCTCCAAATGAGAATCTGGTGGCAGCAAGGAATTTTTTGAGAAGGAACGCTTCAAGTTATCAAGGAGGACATATGGACAATAAATTAGTTTTAATCGACGGCCACAGCATTTTAAACAGGGCCTTTTATGGGGTGCCGGATCTGACGAATGCTGAGGGACTCCACACCAATGCGGTGTATGGGTTCCTTAATATTATGTTCCGGATTCTGGAGGAAGAGCAGGCGGATCATCTGGCAGTGGCTTTTGATCTGAATAATCAGACCTTCCGCCACAAGATGTATGAGGGGTATAAAGGAACCAGGAAGCCTATGCCGGAAGAGCTGGCACAGCAGGTGCCTCTGATAAAAGAGGTGTTAAAGGCCATGGGGATTCCCATTATGACTCTGGACGGGTATGAGGCAGACGATATTTTAGGCACTGTGGCCAAGAAAAATGCGGCTCAGGGGGTGGAAGTGTCGGTGGTATCCGGAGACAGGGATTTGCTTCAGCTGTCTGATACCCATATCAAGATCCGGATTCCCAAGACCACCAAAAACGGTACGGAGGTAAAGGATTATTTTCCGGAGGATGTAAAGAGAGAGTACCAGGTGACTCCAAAAGAGTTTATTGATGTAAAGGCTCTGATGGGGGATGCATCTGACAATATTCCGGGAGTGCCGTCTATCGGGGAGAAGACTGCTACCAGCCTGATAGTCTCCTATGGCAGCATCGAGAATGCCTATGCCCATCTGGAGGAGATCAAACCGCCAAGGGCACAGAAGGCTTTGGGGGAGCATTATGATATGGCTCAGATGAGCAAGGTTTTGGCCACCATCTGCCTTGACTGCCCCATCGAGTTTTCTTACCAGGATATGGAGATCGGCAACCTGTATACTCAGGAAGCCTATGAATACATGAAGCGGCTGGAGTTTAAGTCTATTCTTGCCAGGTTCGATGCCAATACCATGGAAATGCCGAAGGTGGAGGAGCATTTCAGGGTGGTTCGGGACTTTGGACAGGCGGAGGAAATCTTTGGCAGGGCAGAAAAAGAAGAGCGGCTGGGGTTTTCTCTGGTGGCGGAAAACGATGAGGTAAAGGGTCTGGCCCTCTGTCTGGGGGAGTCAGATATCTATGGGATTGTGGCGGAAGGGTTTCTGACCGGACAGTATCTGGCCGAGAGAATCAGCAGTCTGATCCTCTCCTGCGGCCAGGCGGCTACTCTGAATCTGAAGAGGCAGCTGCCATGGCTTTCTGTGGAGGATCACAGCCCTGCAGTGGATATGGAGGTAGCAGGCTACCTTTTAAATCCTTTAAAGGATACGTATGATTATGATGATCTGGCAAGGGACTATCTGGGGCTTACGGTTCCTTCCAGGTCGGATCTTCTGGGGAAAGTTTCTCTTGGGGCAGCTCTGGAGGCAGATGAGGAA
>CAYWRB010000715.1:0-1777 GCA_964460025.1 uncultured Hungatella sp. | reverse complement strand
AGTAAATGATTATGCCAATTATTATGCCAATTAAGGATCTGCGCAATACAACAGAAATTTCCAACATCGCCCACAAAGAACAGGAACCTATTTTTATCACTAAAAATGGATACAGCGACTTAGTAGTAATGAGCAGTGAATTATATGATTAATTTGCAAAAATCATCCGCATTGACCAGGCCATTTTTGACTCCGAACAAGAAATGGCAAATGGGGCAGAAACAATAGATGCGGAGACGGCCTTTGCAGAACTGGAGAAAAAGTATTTTGGTTAAACCAAGAACGCAATGAGGGCAGATATGCCAAAAAAGGATATCGCCAATTGCTGATTGATAACTATATCATTATTTTTCGAATTGAAGAATCCAGAAAAACCGTTTATGTCGTAACGGTACAATATCAAGGACGAAGCCTATAGAAAGCAGCCACCAATACCAGGTGACTGCTCTGCAATATCCCTTCTTTACTTTCCATCCCCTCTGGACATTTCCTCTCCTTACACAACCCGAATCAATGCCGCATCATGGGAAGGAATCACCAGCAAGTCCTGGGCCTTCCTTCGGTTCCACATATCCAAAAATTCCTGGCTCTCTTCCCTCAATTTCCTGATATCAACCTGAATTTCCTCCAAAGAAAGGTTAAAAATCCCATAGTAAACGTAAGAATCCGACTCGCCCCGCCACACCGCCAGCACGCCATCACGGTATATCTGTGCCGAGTGTTCCAACGTATCATGCATTCTTAAAACCTCTTCGTTGGTCAAAAGTTCCAGGTCCTCTTTTCCGCATCCGGTAAAATCACCGCCGTAAAACAGAGGCGACCGGAAGATGGTCCAAAGAGACATCATCATCCGCTGCTCCCCCTTGGTAAACCGGGTCATCCGCTCCCCGGCATTGGTCTCCCGGGACCGGACCGCCAGATGTCCTAAAGGCAGCATATCACAGTCCGCCCAATTGCCTCTGCGGACAAAGGGAGCCCATCTTTCGCAGCGGGTAAACATATCCTCCAGATGCTCCCACAAATCCCAAAAATCATCTGTCAGCCTCCACATGTTGGCATTGGCCTGCAAAAAGGAACCGTTTTCCAGAGCCGCCGGTCCGGGAGACAGACTTAGGGCAATCTGTCGTCCTGTCTTATCAATGGCCCTTCTCAAAAGCTCAATCTCCCCCTTATGGCAGCCAAACAGCGTGGAATTTGCCGTATCATCCACCTTCAAAAAATCCACTCCCCAGGAGGCATAGAGCTCCAGCAGCGAATCGTAATAAAGCTGTGCCTCAGGCCGCCCTACATCCACCCCATACATATCCGTGTTCCATGGGCAAATGCTGTTCACTGCCAGCTGGTCCGCCGTCACGTTGGTTCCCTTTATGGCACTTCTGCTGTGTACCGCCTGTCTGGGGATTCCGCGCATGACATGGATGCCGAACTTCAGCCCCAGACTGTGGATATAATCGGCCAAAGGCCTAAATCCCCTCCCTCCTGCCGATGAAGGAAACCTGTTTTCGGCCGGTATCAGCCTGGAATACTCATCCATACATAAAGACGCAAACTTGTGGTAGGCCGAAGAATCAGCTGTGGGCTCTGACCACTGGATGTCCACAACAATATAATTCCAGCCATATTGTTTCAGATGCTTGGCCACAAACTCCGCGTTGGCCTTCACTTCCCCTTCGGTGACAGACGCTCCGAAACAGTCCCAGCTGTTCCAGCCCCGCGGCGGAGTCTTGGCAAACTCTAAAAATCCCATATTTTTTGTTTCCACCGATTTATCCATATC
>CAYWRB010000714.1:0-1792 GCA_964460025.1 uncultured Hungatella sp. | reverse complement strand
GAAAGAAAGCCGGAGAATATACTGATCTATGCCACTTCAAATAGAAGGCATCTAGTGAGGGAGACCTTCCGGGATAAGGCTGACCGGGATGAAGAGCTGCACACCAATGATACGGTACAGGAGAAGCTGTCGCTGGCGGCAAGATTCGGGGTGAGCATCTACTTTGGCAAGCCTGATAAGAAACAGTTCCAGGAGATTGTGAGACAGCTTGCAGCAAGAAGTGATCTTCAGATTTCAGAAGAGGAGCTTTTTTTGGAAGCTAATAAATGGGAGATATCCCATGGAGGAATGTCGGGAAGGACAGCGAGACAGTTTGTGGACTATCTATTAGGGACGAAAGGATATGGAATATGACAGGATATCAGTTAAAAATTACTATTAAGGGAAGTAAACCGCCAATCTGGCGCAGAGTAATTGTTCCACAGAGGATCAGCTTTGCAGATCTGGATGCTGTGATTGAGTGTATCTTTGGATGGGAGCATGCGCATCTTTACGAATTTTATTTTCCAGAGGACAGGGCTCGTATCTCCATGCCGGATGATTTTGCGGAGGGCTTCGATGATGGTTTTGACGATGATTATTCTGCGGATGAGACCTGTATCGACAGTTGGATAGATGCAGGGGATAAATTTGAGTATACCTATGATTTTGGAGATAACTGGATACATGCGGTTCTGGTAGAAAAGCTTGTGTCTTATGAGAACAGATATGCGCAGGTAATCAAATCAAAAGGGCCTAATATGATTGAGGACTGCGGCGGAATCTGGGGTTTTTATGAATGCATGGACGAAGTATCTGATTTTAATATAGATGAAACAAATACAAGATTAAAGCATATGGAGTTTGAAGAGTGTGAGGAGTCAGAAGAATTTGGACTGGATGGATGGCTAAATGAACAGGAGGACTATGAGAATTTTTTCAGGAAATTTAGATATGAAATGGCTGGCGGTGAGAATATTCCTCCGCTGGAGTTGTCTCTGAAGGATGTGTTTTCCAGTTATACAAAAGAGAATCTGGTTATGCTCGCAAAGATTCATGGCTTCAGTGGATATAGTAAGTTTAAGAAAAATGAACTGGCGGATTGGCTTGCAAATCATCTGCTTGATACGGTATATATGAAGCGGATGCTAGAATTAGTTACGAAGCAGGAAGGCCAGCATTTTGAAGCCGCGATGGAGGGCGCCGAACTTGTCAGTGAGTCTTTGGTGTCAGAATCTTTGTTTCTCTGTACCTATGGAGCATACAATGATATAATTGGTACGCTTCAGATTCCGAAAGACGTAAGAGAAAAATATCAAAAGATTTGTACGCCGGATTTTCGGAAAAAGCTGGAAAAGGAATGGAAGCTGACGGATTACTGTGAAAGTGCCGTTTATTTGTATGGTGTTGTGCCGGTCGGTAAGCTTGTTGAAATTTATCGGCACTATACAGGGGAGGATATCACAGAGGATGTTATCTATGCTCTGGCTGCAAAGAGGGATGGAAATATAGGAGAAGGGTGTCTGCGGGAAGGCCTGTTGATGGAGGAACAGTTTGCAGAGGATGGCCTGTATCAGTTAGTGCTTAAAGAACAGGGGGATGCCCCCTATTATATTCCGGAGGACGAGGAAGAATTCCTTATGTATGGGGAAGAGGAATGTCAGGAGACAGATAGCCATACAGAGCAAATTCTAATATATCTGCAGGATAGATACGGATTAGAAGATATGGAGGCTTATATGGTTTTCTATCATCTGCAGGCAGCAGTCAGGGCAAATTATCCTATCTCCCAATTAGTGGAACTGCTGACAGA
>CAYWRB010000713.1:0-1796 GCA_964460025.1 uncultured Hungatella sp. | reverse complement strand
TAAGACTGACCATCGAAAACAGTGCAGCGGAGATTGATTACAGTATTTCCAATGAGGCCCGTGGATGTGGCTTTGGTGGGGCGATTATCAACTTGGTAAAGGAACAGGTAAAAAAGGATTATCCGTTGATTCGGAAGTTAACGGGGAAGGTAAAAACTTCAAATGCCGCTTCATACCGCTGTTTTATAAAAAATGATTTTGAAGAGACCTACAGACAGCTTGAGTATGTGTTAAAGAATAAAGACGTCTGAATGTGGAGAGGATACGTTTTTGGCTGTCTATATACAAAATAGGGTGAAAAAACAGATGAAAAGATATGTTGTAGCCACGATTAAGTCGTGGAATATTGAAAATTTTAACACACTTAAGAAAAGATATCCTGACTGTGAATTTATTATGCTGAATAGAAAGGAAGAATTGACGGTTTCTTTTCTGAAGACATATAAGCCGGAGTATATCTTCTTCCCACATTGGTCATGGATTATTCCGGAAGAGATATATCATACTTACAGCTGTGTCGTCTTTCATATGACGGATCTTCCGTTTGGAAGAGGAGGAAGCCCGCTGCAGAATCTCCTGGTGCGCGGCATATATGAAACAAAGATTTCTGCCATCAGAGTTTGTGCTGGTGTTGATACAGGTCCTGTGTATTTCAAAGAGCCGATAGACATCAGCCAAGGAAGCGCAGACGAAATTTTCAGAAGGATATCGGATACCGTTTTTGAGAAAATGATTCCAAGATTCCTCAGTGATGATCTGATACCTGTAGATCAGGAAGGAGAAGCAGTTACTTTCAAACGCAGAAAGCCTGAACAAAGCGAAATTCCTGATGGCTTATCACAAAGGCAGATCTTTGACTATATTAGAATGCTTGACGGAGAAGGATACCCTGCAGCATTTAAGAGATATGATAAAGGGAAAATATTCTATACGGATGCGGAGTTCAAAGATGGTGTCGTTACAGCAAAGGCGAGATTTGTAGAAATAGCGGAGGATTCGATGGAATGAGGACAGTTTTGGTTTTTGCAGCACATCCGGATGATGAACTGCTGGGACCTGGCGGCACGGTCAGAAGACTTGCAAATGAGGGAATAACAGTACATGCCGTGATTATGGCGGAAGGGCTGACTTCCCGTGCTGATACAAGGGAAGAAGCCAATAAGGCGCAACTGGAAGAACTTTGGCAGGATGCACGGAAGGCCGCGGAAGTAGTAGGATATCAGAGCATTGAGTTTTGCGGACTTCCGGACAATCGAATGGATGGGATGGAACTTCTTGATGTCATAAAGATTGTTTCAAAATACATAGAAAAGTATCGGCCGGATACGGTTTTTACTCATCATCATGGTGACTTAAATATAGACCATCGAGTTACATGCGAAGCGGTTTTGACGGCATGCAGGCCTGTTGAAGGATCCTGTGTAAAACGGATTTATGCTTTTGAAACACCCAGCAGCAGCGAATGGAACTATAATTATTCCGAACCGTTTAAACCGAATGTTTACTTTGATGTGGCGGATACTCTGGAAGTTAAGATCAAAGGCATGTCTAGCTATAGAACGGAAAGCAGGGGATATCCCCATCCCAGAAGTGTGGAGGCTTTGTGGAGTTTGGGAAGGCTTCGAGGATCAAACGCTGGATTTGAACTGGCGGAAGGTTTTATGCTGCTAAGAGAATGCATAGACAGAGAAAATCTGGGAGGATCGGACAAGTAGAATAAAGTCACTACCAAGTAATGGCAGAATGAAGATACTATGTCTGTACAATAATGCTTGTACTCTTGAACTGTTTCGATG
>CAYWRB010000712.1:0-1801 GCA_964460025.1 uncultured Hungatella sp. | reverse complement strand
CGAATTTTCGATTAACGCTTTCAATATTGCTATTTTATTGAGTGGGGAAAAGGGATATTGTCGAATACTGGAAGATATGATACAATCTTGGTACGGAAAGTCAGAGAGCAAAAGGCGGCTTACCCTCCTCTAATGGAGGGGCTAACCCTCCAGACGAAAGAAAGGAGGGCGATGCGGATGGTTACATATGCTGATTTATTTCAGTTTTGTATTTTCATCGTTGCCCTTGTTGGCCTTTGTTATACGGTCTTCAAAGGCAGAAAATAGCCGCCACTACTGCAATAGTGACGGCCAGACTATAAAAGTTTGACTTAATCTTTGAGGGTAGGCCGCTTCTCTGACGTTTCCCTTCGTATAAATTATAACATATTCATGAGCTGGTTTCAAGAACTTTTGTATGTACAAAAGTCCTCCTATACTATAATAAGGTAGAAGGAGGGCTTATTTTTATGGTAGAAAAGATATTAGAAAAGGTGATTACTGAAATGGCACCGCACCTAGATAATGAGCAGCTGGAACATCTAAGCAATGTTTTGTATGTTAATTTCCATGGTATGGAGATTCAGGAGCAGTCCACAGAACTGTCTGCTACCGGTATGGATGGGGATGCAGCCAAAATTAAAATGTTTGTGGCCAGTAAAAAGGCAGTGAACCGGCAGGATAATACCTTAAAGCAGTATACCCGGGAAATCTTTAATATGTTGAACTTTCTGGGAAAACGTTTAGAAGACATTACTGGTATGGATTTACGGTATTATTATGGAATTATGAGAGAGCAGCGTGGTATTAAAATGTCAACTATGCAAACAAGACTACATTATCTTAGCAGTTTTTGGGATTTTTTAAACACAGAAGAGCTGGTAAGCGGTAACCCTGTTAAAAAAGTAGGCTTATTGAAATTGGAAAAGGTGATTAAAAAGCCTTTTTCAGCGGAGGAACTGGAAGCGTTACGAGTTAATTGTATAGAATTACGTGACAGGGCATTAATAGAGTTTTTATATTCTACAGGAGTTCGTGTGTCAGAACTGGCAGCTTTAAATGTAGGGGATGTTGAGATGGGAAAACAGGAATTGATTGTGTATGGGAAGGGGAGCAAGGAGCGAAAGACTTATTTAACGGATGGGGCGAAGTTCCATCTCCAACGGTATCTCCAGATAAGAAAACAGGAAGGGTTAGAAGAACAGCCTTTGTTTGTTACACTTGATAAACCTCATAACCGATTGACAGTAGCAGGGATTCAGTATATGCTGCGTCAGCTTGGAGAGAGAGCAAAAGTAAAGAATGTACATCCCCATCGGTTTCGGAGAACAATTGCAACAGACTTATTGTCTCGGGGTATGCCGATTGAGCAGGTAAAGGAGTTTCTTGGCCATGAGAAACTGGACACGACTATGATCTACTGCTCGGTGAAGGAGGAAAACGTACAATCCTCTCATAAAAAGTATGCATAAGACAGCTTAAAGGTGAGGATAAGGCGGGCGAAAGCGGCCGCTTTATTAAGTTTACCCTGATGCAGATAATTCAGCTGAAGATTAGTGCAAAAGTATAGATTGTATGCCTCAATGAAATATAGGAATACCTTGGCAGGATATACCTCTTCATGCTTTACATCCTCCGGCCTGATCCTAAATAAAGATGCGGCTGAGAACTTAAATAAATACCTTTCATTATTTAACAATACCCAGAAGGAAGCAGCAGATGCCATAGATGTTTCTCCGCAAACATTCAATACTTGGTGTCAGGGAATAGCTTTACCACGGATGGGAAAGGTACAAAGACTTGCAGATTATTTTGGAGTTGG
>CAYWRB010000711.1:0-1805 GCA_964460025.1 uncultured Hungatella sp. | reverse complement strand
GAAATTATATTTGTATATAAATACTTATTTAAAAGAAAGCAATTTACTTTATATATAGAAAGTGATATAATTTGAAAAGATAGTTCTCGATGAAGAAGAGGGGGAGGGAGTGAACATGAGAAACAGCCCAACATAGCCGAAATTCGTCTGTAGATAGTTATACTTACTATCTGGATCCAGAAGACCGTATGTGGGATGAAAAGGAAAAATAATAGAGAGTTGCAGATGGAAAGTATATTGTAAATTCCTCAAGAATTGGTTATTCCTGAGGAGGCATAAATACAAAAAGAAAGAGGAGGGAGAAAAGCATGAGATTTATGAAGCGAAAGCTGGCGGCAGTTCTGGCAGTACTGCTTATGTTGCCATCCTGGCCGGCTTTGGCAGACAACACGCTGCCACAGAGTATGATTGAACAATCCGAATCATCAACAACAGTTTCTGAAACGGAGAAAGACATCTATGAAGCTGATGATCAGACTTCAGCCGAATCAGCCGAATCAACCGAGACAGGAGAAAACCAGGAGGATGAAACAAAGCCAGAAGAAACCAGCGAAGAGATGGAATCTGGGACGAAGGAGACGGCAGAAGAAATAAAAGATGCTGCAACAGAAGAAGCCGAATCCGCAGAGGAAGTAAAAGTACAGGAATCAAACCAGGAGTCCGAGAAAGAAAAGCTGATTAGCCATATTATTTCCACAGTTCAAAGAAAGGTTCAAAGTGTAGCGGAATCAGAGGATAAGGAGCTTTTAGACGCTAATTCCATAGCCACACCCAGCAATCTTCCTAAAGACAAGATTCCAGAGGATGAGGTGAAATTCAACACAGGAGACCATGTGTGGAGTGTAGTAAGCCAAGAAGACTTCTGGGAGAATGAGATGGGCGATGCATGCTTTGAGGAAGATGGAAGCTACACCATCAACATCCCGGAAGAGAACCCTTTTTTCCCATATGAGGTACAGTTTACATACAAGGGAAAGACGGAAAATAAATGGTTTATGACACCGGACGATTGTGTGGAGGCAGGGGGACATCCCTTTTACATATCGGCAAATTTTGATGATACGGTTGTGACACAGATGAGTCTTGAGGTAGCCGGGGAAACTGTGGTGGTATATCCGAAAAAGAAGCGGTTTACGAATGACGGAGACGGAATATCGCAGACATCGCTTCTGCCGTTACAGGAAAGAGAACTTGAGATTGATTTAAGTTCCTATAGCCCCATAGAACTGACTATGGTATCGGTTGATCAAATATTTACAGGAACCAATGCCTTGGGTGAGACAGATAAGCTGTTGTGGTCTTATGATGGTGACTACTATAGAGTCAGTCAGAAAGACGGATATTTGAATCTTGGAATGGGAACAGCTGACAATAGTACCGTACAATGGCAGATGATCGTAGGAGAAGATAATCAGCTGGCAGCCAATAATGTACGATATATTGTAACGGTAAAAGCAGCAAAAAGCAAAGACTGGCTCAATGCTGTTGTAATTAAAACGGACAGTCAAGGGGTTAGTACCCAGTTGTCTGTACTAAATTGTGAATATTATGGGCATCTTTCATATAGCAGGTTACATATTTCTGTACCTATGAGCGAGGTAGAGAGAGAGGATGAGATCGGCATCGGCTTATCGGTCAAAGGCCATCCTTACGGAGATACTTATTATGACAATCTTGCGGTGTATTACAATGGAGGGGTCAGGCCAAAAAATATTGAAGAGGCATTAAAAGGAGAGGTTATCACCGAAAAGATATTCGGGGAGACGGATGTTAATGGGGGCGGATATCTTTTAAGGCCTTCTTAT
>CAYWRB010000710.1:0-1807 GCA_964460025.1 uncultured Hungatella sp. | reverse complement strand
CCACCGCCAGCCGTTTGTGGCATAGATCCCATTGTCATTGTACTTCCAGTTTGTTCCCTCCTGCTCCCACCCAGCCAGGGCTGTCATGCTCATAGATGTTGCCAAGATCCCGGCTAAAATTGTTGTTAAAATCTTTTTCTTCATACCTTTTCTCCTTTATTTTCTTAATACATTATCCATTATTAGATAATAATGGCTTTATTTTACTCTTGCTCTGTGGAAATGTCAATTCTTATTATACTCGGATATTCATACATATTCAAGGGTTTTTATTCAAATTATACTGAATACAGAACCAAGTGAGAGGTGCCGTATGATAAGCTATGAGCCGTTGTTTCAGACTATGAAAGAAAAAGGGATTACTTCCTACAAGCTGCAGAAAGAGGGCTTTTCCAGGGCTACTTACTATAGCATTAAACAGGGCAACAGCATATCCACGAATACGGTCAATCAGCTGTGCAAACTTTTGAAATGTAATGTCTCGGACATTATGGAATATATTGAGGAGTAAAGAGGGCTTTCGCCCTCTTGTTTTTTTGATCTTAACGATCACTTCATATCCAGACAGTCAAACGCTAAAACCAAAACGATATTGTCTCCATTCTTTTCAATCGAAACATGGTTGGACAGGCCCACAAGCATCCGCATATGCCGGTCATTCTCTGTCAGGTCATATCCGCTTTTGTTCTGGAATGTAGCCGAAATCACCGTCTCATCCTCATCTGCTATTTCCAAGGCAGCACTGGCTGTTTCGGCAAAATTTCTAAGGATTGGGATAACAGAACGTTCAAACCACTTCTTTGATTCTTTTCGCTCATCCTCCTTGGAATTTTTTATAATCCGTTCCATTTGTTCCTTAAGCAGCTTAAGCTGTGTCTGACTTAAAGAATCCACCTGATCTGTGATCTCTCCGGCAACCCTTCTCCGTTGAGAAATCAAATTGCCGCTGTGTAAGGTTCCCATCCAATAAACCCGCCAGGTTTGCAAACCGTTCCGGCTGATTCCTCTCTTCTTCGGCAACTCTCTGTACAAGTAATTTTTCGGCTTCTGATAGTTCACCCATAGGCATGTTCTCCTTTTTTATATTGGCGCCTGTCCTCATTATACCTCTTTCCAGGCCGGGCCGGGAAGCCGGGAGTTTTCATAAAATTTCAAGTCCGGGTCTGTGCATTTTTTTGTGGGTCTGTGAAACTTGTTTTTGATTCAGGGTTTTCTTTTTTCAGGTCTGGGAGTTTTGATGATAATGATTTTTGAATTTAAGAACTATTAAGTTTTTTGCTTTTATCCATAAAGAAAGAAGGAAGTCTTAAGAAGGCGGAGGGTGAATTGCTGGTTGTGGGTAATGTGGTAAACTTGTTTTTCAGTTTTCCACATTATCCATGACCGGCAAGAGGGAGGTGCCTTCTTGGAGCGAAGCGATTTCTTTGCTCCCTAAATTACTAAAGCATGGCTATGTTTTGTACTTCCAGGAGATGTTATCCCTCCCTCAAATATAAAGCACTTAAATTTCTATAGCCTTTTTCATGAGGGCCTGCTATACTATAAACCATAATCCATTAAGAAAGAAGGTTCAGCCATGGAAACGATTATCCCGGAAAAATTCCTGCCAACTCATATTGTAGCTGCGGCCGGTGTTGTTCTAAATCAAAAGGGAGAGATTTTACTTGTTAATACTTATCAGGATTCTTGGGTTCTCCCAGGCGGCGAAGTTGAGATAGGAGAGAATCTGGTTGATGCTGTAAAGAGGGAGATTTTTGAGGAATCCGGTATCTGTGTGGAAGTAGGAGAGGTATTTTGTATTTCTTCC
>CAYWRB010000709.1:0-1811 GCA_964460025.1 uncultured Hungatella sp. | reverse complement strand
AGTGTCCATTCCTGCATAGGTAATAAATAAGATACGACGGTCAATATTCCTTGTATTTATAAAGACCCTTCGTACATAGTGCCTGGCAGCCCGCGCAAAACCGCCTATCTCTGCACCTCCCACAACCATCTTGCTGTTTCGAAGCACAATAATAGGATGCAGAAGCAGTGCGTCACAAAGAACCTGTACACGTTTGGACAATTTTCCTGACTGACACATAAAATGAGTATTGTCAATGATAAAGGCTGAGGAAATAAATCGCCTTAACCGTGCCACGGTCTGTATGATTTCATCCTTTGAGGCATGATTTTCTGCCTTATAGGCAGCATACAGCACTGCCAGTCCCATACTGCTGGAAAGATGGCCGGAATCCAAAACCGTAACATTTTCAAAGGATTTTGCGGCTTCCAGGGCATTGAAATATCCCTGGCTGGCATGCCTTGCCATGGAAATGTGGATTACGTTCTGAGCTTCCGTCAGCCGCTCTGCAAAAAACTTTTCATAGTCATCTACATCAGGCGGCTGGGAGAAACCATTTTTTCCTGCGGTTATATGTGACAGCAGATCATCCGATTTCAGTTCCAGTTCATCCAAAAACCGCCCCTGATCCGTACATACATAGTATGGACACACATGAATATTAAATTCTTTCTTCAGAACTTCGGGAAGGTCACATACACTGTCTGTGGTTACCATAAGAGAGACTCTTTTGGCCTGCTCAAAGATTAGGACATCCTTTCCAATATCCGACGGATTGGTGGTCTCATTTAACTTTACCAGTTCCTTTGGCAGAATACTCAGGACAGCCGCTTCCAAAAGTGCCCCGCTGACCGGCTTTGCAAGATAGCCGCTGAAGCCCTCTTTGCGGTACAGAAGCTGATTATCGCTTCCGGCATTGGCAGTCAGTGCAATGACAGGAACATCCTGACATAGCCCTGCAGGCTGTGTGCGCAGTGCATGAAGACATTCGATTCCGTCCATCTCCGGCATCAGATGATCCATCAAAATCGCATCATAATGCTGAATCTGTGTCAGCCTCAAACAATCCACGGCACTTAAGGCCGTATCCAGATGGATTTTGGTGGCAGCCAGCAGTTTCCGCGCTACCATCAGGTTCATTTCATTATCATCTACAACAAGGATGTGAGCCTCCGGCGCTTCAAAACTTTGTCTGTATTGTTCTCCCTCATTCGTTCTCACGCGGGAATCCAGGGTAAAGGTTCCCAGTTCCTTATCATCCACAATATCCTGCTCCAACATAACAAGAAAGGATGATCCTTTGGTATAGACGCTGTTGACGCTGATTTCACCTCCCATCAGCCCTACCAGCTGATGGACAATACTAAGTCCCAGACCAGTACCTTCAATATGACGGTTCTTTTCTTCATTTACCCGTTTAAATGCATTGAAGATATAGGGGATGTTTTCCTTCTTTACACCCTGGCCCGTATCCTCCACAGAATACCAGACCCGCACCCGGTTAAGCTTTAAGCGTTCGCACCAGATGGAAAGGGTGACAGAGCCTTTGCTGGTATATTTTACGGCATTATTTAACAGATTAATGAGGATCTGCTTGATGCGTATCTCATCGCCGCAGAGCATGCTTGGAATGGAAGAATCCACATGCAGATGGAATTCCAGGCCTTTCTCCCTGGCCTTAACCCAAATCATATTGACAACCTCCGAAAAAAGAGGACCGGTCTCATAGGAAACGTTTACAATTTCCATTTTTCCGGATTTGATTTTGGATAAATCCAGGATGTCGTTGATAAGCGTTAGCAGCATCTTGCTGGCGGTCTGAATATTTCTGG
>CAYWRB010000708.1:363-1819 GCA_964460025.1 uncultured Hungatella sp. | reverse complement strand
CCCGAAGCGATTCGTGAGATCGAGCGCGTAATCCTCTTAAAGGTAATCGACAGAAAGTGGATGGATCACATCGATGATATGGACCAGCTCCGTCAGGGCGCGGGTTTGCAGGCTTACGGACAGAAGGATCCGCTGGTGGAGTATAAGTTGAACGGTTACGATATGTTCGACGAAATGACGCAGAATATTAAGGAAGAAACCGTGCGTCTTCTGTTCCGTGTGCGAATTGAGCAGAAGGTGGAAAGGGAACAGGTGGCGAAGGTCACCGGCACCAACAAGGATGATACGGTCCAGAAAGGACCTGTGAAGCGCACAGAGGATAAGGTGTACCCGAACGATCCCTGCCCTTGCGGGAGTGGGAAGAAATACAAACAGTGCTGCGGAAGGAAATAAGTTAGCGGGGCGGTCAAACCGCCCCATGATTTTATAATTTGGCTTGCGTTATCCAATCTGATATGATATTCTGAATACGCTTGGAATATCTATAAGTATTCTTTTGCCCTAAGGGCATCGTAAGGAGCGTCTCGCTCCGGGATTCCGAGAAGAGAAAAAAGACAAAGGCAGGGAAGGCCTGGCGGCAGATTCTGTTACCTGTGCCATACCCTGGAAAAGGAGAAAAATGTGACAAAAGAAAATGGCACAAATGGGGAACGGTTTTTTACGGGAAAACTGGCGTACAGACTGACCAATGATTTTATGTTTAAGGCGGTGCTGCAGAGAAATGAGACTGCCTTGAAGGGGCTGCTCTGCGCCTTGCTTGACATGGATGTGGGAATGATTAAATCGGTCAGGATCATGAATCCCATAGAGAGCGGGAGGGGAATAGAGGATAAACTGATGATGCTTGATATAAAGCTGGAAATGAATGACAGCTGTATTATGGATATAGAAATGCAGGTTATGGATGAGGGAAACTGGCCCCTGAGATCGCTGGCCTATCTGAGCAGGAGCTTTGACCAGCTTGACAAGGGAGAATCTTACCAGAAAATAAAAGAGACCATACATATTGGCATTTTGGATTTTACACCTGAAGGATTTCCGGAGAAACTATATCTGGATTATTATTTTTATAATTTGGATACCGCGCATAAATATAGTGACAAAATGTCAATCCGTGTGCTACAATTAAACCGGTTGGGGAAAAAGGAAGATGAAACGGGAATGCCGGAATTGTACCACTGGGCGCAGCTGTTTAAGGCGGAGACATGGGAGGAGATGCGGATGTTGTCGGAGAAAAATGCGGCAATCAGGGAGTGTGTGGTAACCTACAAGGAACTGAGTGAAGATGAGGAAGCAAAAATGCTGGCTGAGGCAAGAGAGGACTACTACCGGCGGCAGAAGGATATGGAGATATATGCCACGGAAAAGGGATTGCAGAAGGGGATGGAACAGGGACTACAGCAGGGACTACAGCAGGGACTACAGCAGGGACTACAGCAGGGACTACAGCAGGGAC
>CAYWRB010000708.1:0-263 GCA_964460025.1 uncultured Hungatella sp. | reverse complement strand
TACAACAAGGACAGCAACAGATGCTTGTTTCCAATGTGGATCATGCCATGCAAAGCTTTTCATTGACCCTTGAGCAGGCATGCGAAGGCCTTGGTGTCGCGGTGGAAGCATATCAATCCGCGAAGTACGGGCAGAAATAGATTGATAAGTCGAAGCGCATTGCGGTATAATGTAAGACAGGATATACTATAGACAGTTTAAGGAAAGAAGGTGACGTTAAGTGGTAGAATTAGACAATATGAAAACAGAACTCCTCGCATACG
>CAYWRB010000707.1:0-1821 GCA_964460025.1 uncultured Hungatella sp. | reverse complement strand
GAAGGGATTTTGAGGCTACGGAAAAGAGCATGAGAGAAAGCAAGGAGCGTGTGGGAGCGGCGTTCCGATCTCTGGCCGGACCGGGAAGCTTTGCGGATAAGATGGGGAATGTAGGCAATGCGGCAAGGAGTGTCTACGGCACATCAAAACAATTCAGAAGAATCGGCGAAGATTACGGGAAGATGAAGGCAAACATCCATGAGGGGCTTCATCACAGGGAAGAATTGGGAGCTTTTAAGATGACGTTAAATTCGGACAATTTTGTACTTGCCAAGGAATTCCCGGGAACCAGATTTTCCCAAAGCCCTGTGGAGGATCCGGTGAAGCTGAGGACAAACTTTGAGAGTATGGGCATTTTCGGCGACCTGGATAGCAGCGGCAGCAGCGGCGGTGCAGGAGGGTCTGAAGGCGGAAGCGCCGGTACGGGAGGATCCGAAAGCGGCAGCGCCGGCGAGGGAAGATATGGAAGCAGCGCCGGTGTGGGAGGCACGGGAGGCGCCGCCGGCGGATCCGGTAGCAGCAGAACATGGACCCGGGGAAATATCCGGCCCTATCAGGTGAGATGTACGGTTCCTGCCGTACAGAAGGTGACAGTCACTTCCGCCGGAAGGACTGTAAATTACAGAAGTCTCAGTGTACGGGGAGTGCAGTTTAAAGGACAGACCGCTAACAGCCAGGCGGGAGGCAGTCAGATGGGAAGCGGCCGGTTTGGAAGCAGTCAGACAGGAAACGGACAGACAGGACAGAGAACCAGGAGGAATTCGATATGAGAGTCATCCCCAAGAAAACGAAAGTAGCCATGGAGTTTTTCAAGGGCGTGGAAGTTCCCGATGTGTTTGTGGGAATCATCGGCATCACCATTGTCATCTCTGTTGTATTTTCCAACCTGCCTTTCAGATTGTATATAGGGGCGGCCGTTGCCGTTCTGTTCGGAGCCTCCGTGGTGCCGGTGGAAGGCGAGAAGGCCTATATGATGCTCTATAATTTCCTGAAATATCTGGCCAGGTACCGTCTGTTTCAGGAGAAACCGGCTAAGAAGGGGATTCCGAAGGTAAGGGATATTACGCCTTTTACGGGAATCGACGGTTCTTTTATTGAGTATAACGGCGAGTATTACGGGATAGCGGTAAGTATTCCGGATGTGGAGTTTAAATTTTATACCCTGCAGCGCCAGAATCAGATGATTGACCAGATCTTCGGTTCCGTGCTGCGGACTATTTCCGGTACGGAGACTGCCGCGCTGGTGAAAATCGACCGTCCGGTGCTCTATGATACCTACATAGAGACCGAGGAGAGAAAGATTACGGAGCTGGAGGAGGCGTTTGTCAACGGGCTTTTAAATGAGGAGGAGCTGACTACCAGAGTGGGAATCATCTATGACCGCATGGAGCAGATCCACTATATCAATGAGCGGGATAAGGTGTATGTGCCCTGTCATTACATGGTGTTTTTCCACAAGGATAAGGATATGCTTATGAGCCAGGCGGAGAACATGGTGCGGACCATGAACAGCGATGACATGGAGTGCCGTATTCTGTCGGAGAAGGAGCTGGTGGTGTTCCTGAAATACAACTACACCCTGAATTTTGACGAGAGGGAGGTCTATAACCTGACAAAGGACCAGTATATGGACTGGATTCTCCCAAAGGAGATCAAATTTACCAGCCGTACGGTTTCGTATGATGACTTAATCACCCACAATTTCCGGGTCACGGATTATCCCACCATTGTGGGAAATGCCTGGGGCAGCAATCTTTTTAACCGCCCCGGCACCAGAGTGGTGATGAAGATGAGGATGGTGGACCGGTATAAGGGAATCCG
>CAYWRB010000706.1:0-1825 GCA_964460025.1 uncultured Hungatella sp. | reverse complement strand
GAGATTTCCTTCCGCTATTTAAACAATCCTGTATCCGTGAAGATCAGCCTTTTTGACAGGGAAGGGGTGATTATTTCCCAGACGGATACAAAAGAAGAAAAAGCAGTCCTTAAGGTGGAGAAAGCAAACCTCTGGAATGCGGAGGAGCCTTACCTGTACACTCTGGTTCTGGAGACGGAAAATGAGGTGATCACTGACCAGGTTGGAATCCGCGAGATCCACTCTGAGAAGGGAGTTCTGTATATCAATGGCGTGAAGGTGAAGTTCAGGGGAACCAACCGTCATGACAGCGATCCGGTGACCGGCTTTACCATCAGTCCAGAGCAGCTTATGAAAGATCTGAGGGTAATGAAGGAGCATAACATCAATGCCATCCGCACCAGCCATTATCCCAATGCGCCCTGGGCATACCAGCTTTATGACCGTCTTGGCTTTTACGTGATCGATGAGGCGGACAACGAGAGCCATGGAACGGAAAGTATCTACTCCACGGCAACGGAATGGGAGGAAAGGTGCAGATTCTGGGGAAGGGCAATAGCCGATAACCCGGAATACACCGAAGCTACCGTGGACAGAACACAGCGCTGTGTGGAGCGGGACAAAAACCGTCCCAGCGTGGTGATCTGGTCTATGGGGAATGAGTGCGCGTATGGCTGTACCTTTGAGGCGGCGCTGAAATGGACAAAGGAATTTGACTCCACCCGCCTGACTCACTATGAGGGAGCCCGCTATGTACCCAGAGACGACTGCGATTTCAGCAATGTGGATCTGCACAGCCGGATGTATCCAGCCCTTACGGAAATCCACAAATATTTTGAGGAGGACGGTTCCCTTCCTTATGTGATGTGTGAATACTGCCATGCCATGGGAAACGGCCCCGGCGATCTGGAGGATTATTTTGCCCTGATTCAGCAGTATGACGGCATCTGCGGAGGCTTTATCTGGGAGTGGTGTGACCACGCCATTGAAACCGGAAGAACCGTTACCGGAAAGAAAATGTACGCTTACGGCGGAGACCATCAGGAGTATCCTCATGACGGGAATTTCTGTATGGACGGGCTGGTATATCCCGACCGCAGGCCGCATACCGGGCTTATGGAATTTAAAAATGTGCACCGTCCTGCAAGAGTAGTTTCCCTGCGCCGGATGGAGGAATCCGGCCAGGCAGGAAGCGGGCGGCAGATGGAACTGGTGCTTCACAACTATATGGATTTTGTGAATCTGAAGGATTACCTGACGATTGGGTATGAGGTGACCTGTGACGGTGTCACGGTAGAAAAAGGAACCGTGGCTGACCAGGCGCTTTTGGATATTCCCGCCCATGAGGAAAAGGCACTTCCCATTACCTTAAGCGTTCCTGAGAACGGAAAATGCTTCCTTAAGCTTTCTTATTACCGGAAGAATGAGAGCGAGGTTCTTCCCGCCGGATTTTTGCTTGGCTTTGAGGAAGTAGAGCTTGGAAATGAAAGCAATGAGAATCAGAAGGTGAAGGAGATTTTTGCGAAGGAGCAGGGGCAGACAAAGTTCGAGATTCAGGAAGATGACAGAAGTATTACTATTTCCGCTCCGGAGTTTTGTTACACCTATGACAAGCTCACAGGCGTGTTTACGGAGATGGTTTACCGCAATCAGCAGCTTCTTGCCCGTCCTATGGAATACAATATCTGGCGTGCGCCCACGGATAATGACCGCGTGATCAAGCAGGAATGGAGGAAGGCAAGCTATGATCGCATTGTCACCAGAGCCTATGAAACCCATACGGAGGCCGGGACGGACAAGGTGGTAATCGATACCGTTCTTTCCATTTCCGCCATTTACATTCAGA
>CAYWRB010000705.1:0-1826 GCA_964460025.1 uncultured Hungatella sp. | reverse complement strand
CAAAATGGTATATCTGTTTTGGAGGACAGCAGAAAAAGGACGGGATTTTTTGATGGAGGGCGTGCCAGTTTACAAAGAAAAAGCTCAGTTTGTGGGAGGAAAAGTCATAAATATGGGCTGCTATACCGTTCTGGAGTTTTTAAAGGACACAGAGGAATATGACAGGGGACTGAAGGCTCTGGGGCGGCTGATTGCCCAGGTGTCAGACCTTCCCATGGAGACATGGGGAATTCTAAACGGAATTACCGGCCTGTACCGGCTGAAAAGGGCAGGGCTTCTGGAAACCGTAGTGGATCCCGAGACCCTGAAGACTCTGAAAAAAGTCCTGGACTGGAGAACCTTCGTGGATGTAAAAGAGCACTACAAGCTGATTCACAAGCCTACCAATTACTATGGGGTGGCTTTCGGAATTGCCAGGTACCGGGAACTTCTGGGATGGGAGAAAGAGGGGGACAGCCATGTGCTTCTGGACCGGCTTATGGAGCATATTAAGCAGTATTCCGGAGAATTAAGCTATATGGACGAGACGGCGGGAAGCGGCAGATTTGACCGGTACAGTATTTTGATTCCCAGCGAGATTATTTCTCTGATTATGGCTACGGGAATGGAAACTCCGGAAAAAATACGGGTCATGCTTAAAAACTCTGTCAGAATATTTCTCCGGCTGGCGGATGACAAGGGCCTGGGCTTTGCCTATGGAAGAAGCATCGGAGCTTACGGCGATACGGCGGCTTTAGAGGTGCTTTCGGCTGCCGCCGAGGCCGGGGGAATCTATGAGGGCCGGGAACAGGAGCTGGCGTATGGCTACAGTGTCAGACTTTTAGGGAACCTGATGGATTTCTGGTACGATGAAGAGATGCAGTCCGTTAATATGTGGGAAAAGGGCCGCAAAACCGACGGATATCGAAATAAGAACCGGATTCTTGGGGAGAATATGAGCCTGTTTATGCAGATGATAAACACCTATGAACACTGGGTCAGGGCCGGGTGGAAGGAGCGGGAAATCACTGCGGATTACGGCCTGCTGCTGGCAGGGATTGAGAAACACTTTTTTGTGCGGTTCGCATAAGGAGAGTATGAGCGGGCCCTGGCTGTTGTCAGGGATCAGGGGCATGTCTGGTCTCTTCCCTTTATTAACGGGGGAAAGAAATATTATGAAACGGATCCTTACCTTCCGGTTCCTCAGGAGAATCTGGTTCTGGATCAGGTGCCGGATCAGAATCACGGCAATATGGTGCCGGAACTGGTTCTGGAATCCGGCTGTGTCTTAAGGCCTGTTTCCTTTATCCGGAAGATAGAGACTGAGGAGGCGGGGGATACTTTTGTCATTACCTGCCATCAGGATTCCCTGTGCCTTATGGGAGGCGAGGAGCCTGAGCCGGCGAAGGGAAAGGTGACTACGGTATACCGGTTTATGCCCGGAAAGATTATAAGGAGAGACGAATTTGTAATGGCTCCTGAGACTTGTGTAAGAGAAATCCGGTTAAGACACCTGGTATACTCAGAGGGAGGCAGGACAGAGGCAGATGAAAGAAGGGTGGAGTTTGAGAAAGGAGCAGTAAAGGCCTTAAAAACATCCGGATACGGCTCCTGTCAGGTCATGCCTGTTTCGGA
Organism: uncultured Hungatella sp.; assembly: GCA_964460025.1. Taxonomy (GTDB): domain Bacteria; phylum Bacillota; class Clostridia; order Lachnospirales; family Lachnospiraceae; genus UBA3402. The sequence continues at coordinate 212 of CAYWRB010000705.1, read as the reverse complement.
GGACGGAAGCTTTGACACACCCAGAGGACGGCTTAAAACCCAGGTAATGTGGAAAAATCAGGATGTTAAGGGCAGAGAAAGGATTGTTGTGGAGTGGGAACTGGAGTATGGAGAGAAAGATTGACACTTTGGGGAGGTGAAACCCTATGTTAAAACATATACCGCCGATTTTGCCACCGGAACTGCTGAAAATCCTCTGCGAGATGGGACAT
>CAYWRB010000704.1:0-1833 GCA_964460025.1 uncultured Hungatella sp. | reverse complement strand
AATCTTTATCTCCTTCCTAAATAATAAATTTCCAGATACTTCTAAATCAGAAGAATCTCTCTTCTTTTGATATTCACGAATATAATATGTAATCCATCAATACCAAAACTTAATTGCTGCAGCTTTACGATTCCGCATGGCTGGTTAACCGGAGCTTAGTAAAAGCCTGTACATTATCAGAGCCGATACGGGCACGTACTTTTTCAACTTCGTCGTTAAAGCTCTCTCGAAATTGCCGAGAAAATGCACCGATATCCAATGGCGGAATTAATAACGAGCAACAAAAATCTTTAAATAGAGAATACAGCTGCGAAGAAGACACCTTATCTTTAACGTTACCGGTAAAAACACAATGCCGTTCTGCGAAGGCCTTGATTATTTCAGGATAGTCAAAATCTTCACTGGAGTCGAAGCTATACTCTACTTTGACAAACTGATAGCTGTTTTCAACCAGTTCTTTATAATATCCAATAGCTTTACGACAAATGCCCGATGCTTCAAGCAGAAGCTTCTCTTCTAATTGAAAATCCTGTTTTTCTTTCGGAACAGGGCAAATAAAGGGAATGATAATATGACGTTCATTGAACGCATAATCAGGGCTTTCCGTGTTAATCATACTATTGCAGCCAAAAAGTAATCGTGCTGTTGCAGCAAATGCAATAGGCTGTTTATACTTCACGTCTGCATAAACCGTATCTCCTCCGGTCAGCATCTTGATTTTAGCAACGGTTTGCTCCGACAGCTTTTTATTTGGCAAATCCATACAGACATTTAAGTGCTTTTTGTATAGATTTGATACATCAAATTTCCCGGATAAGTCACTGGCACTTAAATGTGATACTGCTTCTTCCCCTATAATTTTTGTAAGCACCCTGGCAAGAAGGCTTTTGCCGGTATCTTTTTTTCCGATAAAAGAGAAAAAGACTTTGCCGTTAGTATCGGCAGATAGCAGATATCCTATGGTCTGCCATAGCAATTTCATAAGGTTTGGATCTCCACCGGCTATGGAGTAAATAAAACGGTCAAAGGCCGGGCACTGGGCATCTGGGCGGTAATCACAGTGAAGGACATTGAGGACAAAATAGTCCCCATCATTTGGGATAAGCTCATTGGTGGCAATATTTAAGAATCCATTTCGGAAAGGCCAAAAGCTCAACGGGAGGGCATGGTTTTCCTGTACAACAAGTCTGCTTTCCCGTTTTAAATATTCCCTTGTTTCTGAATATAAATAAACATTTTCCTGCAATTTAATCTCCTCCCCAAAGTGTTTATTAATCAGGAAATCCAGATCTTCATTCGTATAGCATTTGTAAATGCCGCTTCGTTCATCAAATATATAGGTGTCGTTGCGGTATAATCGAATCAAATATGTTGACGTTAAAAATTCAAGTATCTTAACAGGGGTAAGGGCCTCCCTCCTTTTTTTAACCGTTGTTTCTGTCTTAAGGTATTTTTTTCTATCCTCAGGGGCAGTTGTGTGAATTTGTGGCGGTGACAGTGGTTCTGACGGCAATGTTTTGAGTGTCGGTGTGTCTGGTTGCGGCATTGCGCATATTCCGGGGTCATTTAGTGACTGGCTATCTGCTGTATACTCATTTTCGAGGAAAATGATTGCAGGCGAGACAGTAGGTTCTTCTGGTGGTGTATAAAAGGTAATTGCAGGTTGTAATGGACTTTCTCGCAGATTACTGATGTCAATCCCCCGTTCCAGCGCTTCGCTGGAGGATAAGGCCATGGGGCCATCCCCGGAGTATTGCTCCTGGGAGATGTCTGTATAGCCTTTTTGGCCGTTGTCTTGAATAACCTCGACTTGGAAGTAGATAGCCTCTCTTG
>CAYWRB010000703.1:0-1841 GCA_964460025.1 uncultured Hungatella sp. | reverse complement strand
GCAATGTGGCCCTGTGCGTCAATCCCAACGAGACCTATGCAAAAGTTAAAGCAGGGGACGGCAATCTTTATTATATGGCGGAGGCTCTTTTGGATACCGTACTTGGCAAGCTGGCGGATCCTGAGAAAGGCGTGCCGGCCTATGAGGTCTTAGAGACTTATAAAGGTACGGATCTGGAATACAAGGAATACGAGCCTCTGTATGAGTGTGCTGCAAGGGTAGCTGAGAAGCAGAGGAAAAAAGGCCATTATGTCACCTGTGATACGTATGTCACATTGACGGACGGTACCGGCGTGGTACACATTGCGCCGGCTTTTGGTGAAGATGACTCCAAGGTAGGGAAAAAGTATGATCTTCCCTTTGTGCAGATGGTAGATGCAAAAGGCGATATGACGGAGGACGCGCCCTTTGCAGGAACCTTTGTAAAGAAAGCGGATCCCCTGATCTTAAAGGATCTGGATGAGAAGGGGCTTCTGTTTGCGGCGCCTGTATTTGAGCACAGTTATCCTCACTGCTGGAGGTGCGATACTCCTCTTATCTATTATGCAAGGGAGTCCTGGTTTATCAAGATGACGGCGGTGAAGGAGGATCTGATCCGCAACAACAATACCATCAACTGGATTCCGGAAAGCATTGGTAAAGGCCGTTTCGGAGACTGGCTGGAGAATGTTCAGGACTGGGGCATCAGCCGGAACCGATACTGGGGGACTCCTCTCAATGTATGGGAATGTTCCTGCGGCCATCAGCATTCCATCGGCAGCATTGAGGAGTTAAAATCCATGTCCTCCAACTGTCCGGAGGATATTGAGCTGCACCGTCCCTTTATCGACGAGGTAACCATCAAATGCCCCAAGTGCGGAGGGGAGATGAGACGGGTGCCGGAGGTCATCGACTGCTGGTTTGATTCGGGAGCCATGCCTTTTGCCCAGCACCATTATCCCTTTGAGAACCAGGAGCTGTTTGAGCAGCAGTTCCCGGCGGACTTTATCTCCGAAGCTGTGGATCAGACCAGAGGGTGGTTCTATTCTCTGCTGGCCATCTCCACCCTGCTGTTTAACAAGGCGCCTTACAAGAATGTGATTGTCATGGGCCATGTGCAGGATGAGAACGGGCAGAAGATGAGTAAATCCAAGGGAAATGCGGTTGACCCCTTCGATGCTCTGGCTACCTATGGCGCAGATGCCATCCGCTGGTATTTCTATATCAACAGCGCACCCTGGCTGCCCAACCGTTTCCACGGAAGAGCCGTTCAGGAGTTCCAGAGAAAGTTTATGGGAACCCTGTGGAATACCTATGCATTTTTTGTGCTGTATGCCAATATTGATGACTTTGACCCGTCTAAGTATACGTTGGAGTATGAGAAACTTTCCGTTATGGACAAATGGATTCTGTTAAAGTTGAATTCCATGGTGAAGGCTGTGGATGATAATCTGGCCGAATACCGGATTCCTGAGGCGGCCAGGGCCCTTCAGGAGTTTGTGGACGATTTAAGCAACTGGTATGTGAGAAGAAGCAGGGAGCGTTTCTGGGCAAAGGGAATGGAGCAGGATAAGATCAATGCATATATGACCTTGTACACGGCCCTTGTGACTACGGCGAAGGCTGCCGCGCCTATGATCCCGTTTATGACGGAGAAGATTTACCGGAACCTGGTGTGCAATATCGATCCTTCGGCGCCGGAGAGCGTACATCTGTGCGATTTCCCGGGGGTTTGCGAGGAGTATATTGACAAGCAGCTGGAGACGGATATGGATGAGGTCTTAAAGGTGGTAATCATGGGGCGCGCCGCCAGGAATACGGCCGCTATCAAGAACCGCCAGCCTATAGCCAGAATGTTTGTG
>CAYWRB010000702.1:0-1843 GCA_964460025.1 uncultured Hungatella sp. | reverse complement strand
AAAATCATCTGGCCTGATAGGGAGACCGTGGGCAAGCAGACGATTGCAGTCGTCGCGTGCTCCATTGCTCTGGGTTTGATCATTGCGCTCCTGGACCTGGTTATCAAGTTTGGTCTTAGTTTCATTCTGTAACAGGGAAGTGCACGGATGTGCACGCAGGTCAGCAGCCGAAAGGCTGGTGACATGATATAATAAGGGCAAAGGTGAATCGTATGGCAGAAGCAAACTGGTATGTGGTCCATACCTATTCAGGCTATGAGAACAAAGTAAAAGTCGATATTGAGAAGACCATTGAAAACAGAAATCTCCAGGATCAGATTTTAGAGGTATCGGTTCCGATGCAGGCTGTGGTGGAGATCAAAAATGGAGTGGAAAAAGCGGCAGACAAGAAGATGTTTCCGGGTTATGTGCTGATTCATATGATCATGAACGACGATACTTGGTATGTGGTGCGCAACACCCGTGGCGTTACCGGCTTCGTAGGTCCGGGCTCCAAACCGGTTCCGCTGACAGAGGCGGAGATGGAAGGACTTGGGTTTACGGTCCAGGATGTGGTCGTAGGCTTTGAACTGGGAGATACCGTAGTCGTGACTTCCGGTGCATGGAAGGATACCGTTGGTGCCATCAAGTCCATCAACGAAGGGAAAAAGACCATCACCATCAATGTCGAGATGTTCGGCCGTGAGACACCGGTTGAACTGGCATTCACTGAAGTGAAAAAAATGTAACAAAAAAGACTGCGGCAGGGCAGAAGTAAGACAGGATAAGAAAAATACAAAAGCTGCCGTGGTAAGAAGGAACAAGTGGGAGGGACATCCCCCGACATTACCACAATATTTAGGAGGTGCCTAATTATGGCAAAGAAAGTAACAGGTTATATTAAATTGCAGATTCCGGCAGGAAAGGCTACACCAGCACCACCAGTTGGTCCGGCACTTGGACAGCACGGCGTAAATATCGTACAGTTTACCAAGGAGTTCAACGCAAGAACTGCTGACCAGGGCGACCTGATCATTCCTGTTGTTATTACTGTGTATGCGGACAGAAGCTTCAGCTTCGTAACCAAGACTCCGCCGGCAGCTGTGCTTCTTAAGAAGGCATGCAAGATCAAATCCGGTTCCGCAACGCCCAATAAGACAAAGGTGGCTTCTATCTCGAAAGCAGAGCTTCAGAAGATTGCAGAGCTTAAGATGCCTGATTTGAATGCGGCAAGCGTAGAGGCGGCTATGAGCATGATCGCCGGTACTGCCAGAAGTATGGGCATAACGGTTGAAGAGTAATCATAGATTTTCACAGTCATACACAAAACCGTGGGAGGGCTATCCCCGACAATACCACTAGGAGGTTATAATAATGAAAAGAGGAAAAAGATACGTAGAGGCTGCTAAATTAGTAGACCGCAGTAATCTTTATGACGTAGCAGACGCAATTGCACTGGTAAAGAAAGCGGCTGTTGCAAAATTCGATGAGACCGTAGAAGTTCATTTGAGAACAGGATGTGACGGACGTCACGCGGATCAGCAGGTTCGTGGTGCAGTTGTTCTGCCTCATGGAACAGGTAAGACTGTCCGGATTCTGGTTTTCGCAAAGGGAGCAAAGGTTGATGAGGCTCAGGCAGCCGGCGCAGATTTCGTTGGCGGTGAGGAGCTGATTCCGAAGATCCAGAATGACGGATGGCTGGATTTTGACGTAGTAGTTGCCACTCCTGACATGATGGGCGTTGTTGGACGTCTGGGCCGTGTACTTGGACCGAAGGGCTTGATGCCAAACCCCAAAGCCGGTACCGTAACTATGGATGTAACCAAGGCCATCAACGATATCAAAGCCGGTAAGATCGAATACA
>CAYWRB010000701.1:0-1848 GCA_964460025.1 uncultured Hungatella sp. | reverse complement strand
ATTAGTTCCTCCTCTTCCACCCATCCTCTTTTTTCCACCAGTTCCCTCTGCAAAAGCGGAAGCATGGCGTATCCGCCTCCAAAGGTACATGCTCCTATCTGTGCAAACAACCAAAATAATTCCACAAGTTCTTTCATAGTTCCTCCTAGTATAGTGTGATATAACGGGCAAATGTCCTGATCATTTCTCATAGCCTTCTCATAACTTTCTCATAGCTTTTTATGATCTTCTTGATTCTATCCTCATCCAAATCCTTTGTCAAGTAAGCTTCCCAAATAAAAAATCTTTTGCTAGAATATAAGTGAAACTGCCGTGCCTGTCTGACCTCATTACAAGAAAAGGAGAGCTTTTTCCATGCTTACAATCGGATGCCATCTTTCTTCCTCCAAAGGATACTTATCCATGGGGAAAAATGCTGTTAAAATCAATGCCAATACCTTCCAGTTTTTTACCAGAAATCCACGAGGTTCCAAAGCAAAACCTTTAGATCAAGATGATATCTCTTCCTATCTTGCTTTTGCAAAGGAACAGGGTATCAGCCGCATCCTGGCCCATGCGCCTTATACTTTAAACGCCTGCTCCGCCGATGATTCCGTGCGTGAATTCGCTCATCTTACTATGGCTGACGATTTGGACCGCCTGGAATCTATTCCCGGGAATTGCTATAATTTCCATCCGGGAAGCCATGTAGGACAAGGTGTGGAAACCGGCATTTCCCAAATTTCCCAAATGCTCAATGATATCCTAAGACCGGAGCAGAAAACCACTGTCCTTTTAGAGACCATGTCCGGGAAGGGCAGCGAGATAGGAAAAACCTTTGAGGAGCTGAGGGAAATCCTGGATCGGGTTACACGGTCTGACCATATGGGAGTCTGTCTGGACACCTGCCATGTATGGGACGGCGGATACGATATTGTGAACCATCTGGATGAAGTTCTCGCCCAATTCGATCGTATCATCGGACTGAAACGTTTAAAGGCCGTCCATCTCAATGACAGCTTAAATCCTCTTGGCTCCCACAAAGACCGCCACGCAAAAATAGGTGAAGGCTGCATCGGAAAGGAAGCACTCATACGGGTAATCAATCATCCTGCACTGCAAGGGCTCCCCTTCTATCTGGAAACGCCAAATGAGCTGGACGGTTATGCCAAGGAGATCCATCTGCTGCGACAGTCCTACCGCGGAAACTAGTACTGCGTTGCATTAGTACCTAGCCCATAATTTCCTCCGCATAATTCACAGATGCCATAGCGTCTTTGCAGTAGCGGTCCGCTCCTATGGTACGGGCATATTCTTCCGTAAGCACGGCTCCCCCTACCATAACCCTGACCCATGGTGCCTTTTTTCGAAGCCGTACAATGGTTTCCTCCATACTGGGCACCGTGGTAGTCATCAGGGCGCTTAATCCTACCAAGGGAATATGGCGCTCCACAGCCGCATCAACGATCTGCTCCGGCGGAACATCCTTTCCTAAATCAATGACATCAAAGCTATAATTTTCCAGCAGAACCTTCACAATATTTTTTCCGATATCGTGAATGTCCCCTTTTACCGTAGCCAAAAGAATAACTCCCCTTTTTTCTCTGGATCGGCCTGCAGCTGCCATCTGATCTTTGATCACTTCAAACGCTGCCTTGGCTGCCTCGGCACTCATAAGGAGCTGCGGAAGAAATACCGTTCCCTTTTCAAATCCTTTTCCTACATGATTCAAAGCCGGAATCATTTCCTCATTGATAATATCCAAAGCATCTTTCTGTTTCAGCAGTTCTTTTACTTTGTCAGCTGCCTGTTCTTTCAGCCCTTTTATGATACTGGCGGATAAGGCCCGGTCCTGGTTCTTGCCGGAGG
>CAYWRB010000700.1:0-1848 GCA_964460025.1 uncultured Hungatella sp. | reverse complement strand
TTGAAATATGCTATACTGTCTACAAATTAATTCCTGGATTTTATGTACTATTACTCATCTGATAAAGAATGGAGAACGGAACCTATGACAATCAACCAGCTGGAATATTTTTGTGCTGTAAGTCAGTATCACAGCATTACTCAGGCCGCACAGAAGCTTTATGTCACTCAGCCGGCCATTTCCAACGCTATCCGTGAATTGGAGAAAGAATTTTCTGTTAATTTATTTTTACGTTCCAAAAATCATCTGACCCTTACCAGGGAGGGAGAATTGTTTTACCAAAAAGCCTCAAAACTTCTGCAGCATATCCAACAGACCTCGTCCCAGTTCTATGATTTGGGAAAGCAGATTTTTCCTGTGAAAATCGGAATTCCGCCCCTGTTAAGCACCCTATTCTTTCCTGAAATCCTGATTGCCTTTCAGGAGAAATGCCCGGACATCCCAGTGGAACTCTTTGAATACGGTTCTATCAGAGCTGCCTCCTTAGTTCAGGAAGATATTCTGGATATGGCTTTTGTAAACATGCATTTTTACGACATTGACAAGATGAATTCCTATCGGATTCTTGCTGAGCACCTTGTATTCTGCGTGTCACCCAATCACCATTTGGCACAGGCCAGAGAGATATCCATAGAAATGCTGAACGATGAACCCCTTATCATGTACAATACGGATTCTGTTCAGAACGCTACCCTCAGCGCTCTTTTTGAAAGCAAAGGAATCAAACCCAACATCCGGCTGCATGCCAGCCAGCTGTATACCATTCAAAGATTTGTAGCTGAAAATCTGGGCGGTGCCTGTCTGTATTCATCTATATTGGCCGACTGTCCGGATTTTATTAAAATTCCTATTGTCCCCTTTATCTCACAGGATATCGGCCTGGTCTGGAAAAAAGGGAAATATATTAACAGCAGTGTGGAACAGTTTATTTCCTTTACCAAAAAATATACGCAGCAGAAGGGTTTATCCACGTAGCTGGTTCTTTAATCGAAGCATCCGCAGTACAAATTTGCCAGATTGACTTTTTTGCTTTCTTATTGTATGTTATAATAAGTTTATAATTTATTAAAACATACAAGGCGGTTATATAACATGGAATCTTTAAATTTGAAAATTGGCGAGAAACTGAAAAGCATCCGTATGACCCGCACTCTTTCTCTGGATGATGTTGCGGCGTTGACCGGTGTGAGCAAGCCTATGTTGGGCCAGATTGAACGCGGCCAGTCCATCCCGACGGTGACGACCCTATGGAAAATCGCCACAGGGCTGAAAACACCTCTGTCCTCTTTTCTGGAGGAATCCCAGACAGAATATTCTGTCACCGGCCCGGATAAGGAAAAGGTGGTCTTGGGGGACAATGGCAAAATGAGAGCTTATCCTCTGTTCACCTATGACCCGGTTCGAAGCGTGGAGACATTTTATATCGAGTTTGACCCGGACTGCTGCCATTCCTCAGACAGACATAATGACGGTGTGGAGGAACATGTCTTTGTTCTGCGTGGGACGCTGCGGCTCATCCTTGGAGGCCAAACAGTTGAGGCCAACGAAAAACAGGCTATCCGTTTCCGGGCCGATATGCCCCACACCTATCAGAACTTATCCCACAGCGAATGCGCGGTCTATAACACAATTTTCTATCCATGTCACGAAAGGAGATTTTAATCATGTATGAACTGATACAAGTTTCGGAGCAAAGCCATTACATCCAGAGTCCGGCCAAAATCGGGCTGGTAAAACTGAATGGGCAGGACGTCTGCCTGATTGACAGCGGCAATGATAAGGATGCGGGGCGAAAGGTGCGGCAGCTTCTGGATGCCAACGGCTGGCGGCTCACCGCCATCTACAACA
>CAYWRB010000699.1:0-1848 GCA_964460025.1 uncultured Hungatella sp. | reverse complement strand
CCGCCTGATGACCAGACAGCGAGAAAATGAAGAGTACGAGCCCCGTCAGCTGGATTATAACACCGGACTTCCTATCAGGGAGGCCACCAGGAAAAAGGGAGAGTGTACTTCACAGGTAAACAGAACTTAATAAATTTTTCAATAACTAAGCCCCTTGGATTTTCCAAGGGGCTTGCCTCTTTTCTCTGAATGTCATTTCAGATCATCTCGTTCCTTCTCCCACAAAAATGGGTCTCCCAGCATGGCCAGATACTCTTTCAACAATTTCCTGAATCGCAAAATCTTTGGATCCTGGCAATCTCTCCGGATTACACGGGGCTGAAGCTGCCATGGATCATTTTTGTCATCATACAGATATTCTTCCTGCTTATCCTCCGGCATATAGCCATTGGTTATTACATAGGTATTCTCCCGCGTCTTGATTCCACGCCATCCATGAGCCTTATGAGTCTGCCCCAGGGCGGCAAAGGCAGAAACGCTTTCCGGCGCTCCCGGATAAGAGCAGATAAACATCGATTCCACTCTCTCCTCTTCCAACCCCAGTACAGATCTGCTGTGGCTGATTCCCTGGCAAGTATCCGGTACCTGCTGGCCTAATAATTCCAGCAATGTAGGCATATGATCCGGACTGGCAAAAAGGACATCGCTCTTTCCCGGCCGTATTCGGTTTTTCTGCCGCATCAGTAACGGGATGTGGAGGGCTTCCTCATACCAGACATTTTTGCTCATAAGCCCGTGAGAACCCAACATCTCTCCATGGTCTGCCGAAAGCACCACCAGGGTGTTCTCCTCCATTTCCTTTTCCCTCAGATACCTTTGTATCCGTCCGAACTGCTCATCAATCCCGTACACCGCGGCAAAATACTGTCTGGCTATTCTCTCCATCTCCGGTGTACGTTTCTCAGCCGGCACATTAGGACGCCATCTTATCTCAAGATTCCGAAACCTTTCATAATACCGTTCCGGCACCAGTTCATACGGGAGATGGGGAGGATTGTAGGACACAAACAGTGCAAAGGGGTTATGGCCATTCCTGTGTTTATCCAGATATTCCAAGGCCTTATCTGTCTCATATTCCGCCGACCATTTTCCCGGACAAATCTGCTCTGGTGAATCGGTCCAGTAATGAGGATTCAAATGATCATCACATGCTCCATAAGACAGCCAGTAATCAAATCCCTGCCGCCTTTCTCCCGGAGGCGTATAGGCATCCCAGCCTGCTGCCCCTGATTTTGGATGGCATGTAAAGTTCTGTTCCGGTGCGTCCAGATGCCACTTACCGATGTATCCGGTCTCATACCCTGCATCCTGTAATACATTACCGATACAGATTTCCTGGGGTTTCAGCATCAGTTTCTCCTCCAGGCCGGTTTTGCAGTTGGTCCACAAGCCCAGGGAAAAAGGATATTTTCCGGTCATCAAGCTTCCCCTGTGCGGTGTACAAAGGGGAAATGTACTGTATGCGTTCTCAAAACAGAGACTTTCCTTTGCAAAGCCATCCATATTGGGCGTGACTGCCTGATCTCCATGGACACATCCCATGGCGTGATATCTCCACTGATCTGCAAAGATATAGATTAAATTTGTTTTCATTGCGGCTCCTTTCCCCAACGTCTGCTCTATGATGCTTGTTCTCTACCAATACATGTTCCAATCCGTAAGGCTTCTGGTCAAAGCCTCCATATAAAAATAATCACCCCATGTATTGCATTCATCCACCCCGCGGTTCTTACAGGTATTTTCTTTGGAATCCCTGGCATATGTTCCGTGAAGCAGCAGGCCATTGGAATGTTCCGGATCCGTATTGCCGCATGTCCGAATCAATGCATACAGAATCCTTTTGGCTGC
>CAYWRB010000698.1:0-1850 GCA_964460025.1 uncultured Hungatella sp. | reverse complement strand
CACAGCCGATTTTTCCGCCGTCGCAGACCATGCCCGTAAGATTGCCGCTCATATTGATGATGGCATTTCCAATCTGGGTATCATTGCCTCCAAGGAGCCATACCATGGCGGCTGAGGCGGCGGTGGCGGCGGATACCCCGCAGCCACAGGTGGCGGACAGTTTTCCCGTAAAGGATTTTATGTACACATTCAGGGCGTGGGAAAATGCAAGGGCCTTTACCAGCTGCTCATTGGATGCGCCCACATGTTTTGCCATCTCCACCACCGGCAGAACGGCGGTAAGGCCATGGTTTCCGCTTCCTGCGCTGCTCATGACCGTGTAGGGGCAGCCGCTCATCCGGCCTTCTGCGCTGCTGGCAACCCGAACCATGGTCCGGCTGAACAGATTGTCTCCCATAGTATCGGAAGCAAGCTGCTTTTGAAGGGCAGAGGCGATTCCAATGCCTACGGTATGACTAAGTCCGTAATCCGCAAGCCTTCCGTTCATCTCCACCCCTTCCGTCATGTAAGCCAGCTCTTCCTCGCTGCACTGTTCAACCACTGCTTTAATTTCGGCTACGGACATTTCCATCAGCTTCTGATGAATCTCGTCATTGGAGCTGACCGTATACTCCTTTTCAAGAAGTACCTCATGATTTCTCTTAGTAAAAATAATATTGGCGTGGGTGTTCCGTATCTCGCTGATTCCGATGCCTGCGGTAGTGATAATCTCGGCCCTCGCATAAAGCTGGGTCTCGTTGTGGTTAATCATCACCACAACATGGCGGGCCTCTGCCAGTTCAATGGCTTTCCTGGAAATCTCCTCGTTGATATCTTCCAAAAGCTGAAGGCTTTTCTCCGGATTGCCCAGACAGGCGCCTAAGGCCGCCGCATACTTTAAACCTACCCGGTCAAATCCCGGTATCCCTACGCTCATGCCGTTTTTATAAATCCCCGGGTTTACCTCAACCTTCACGGAAACAATATCTCCGCCAATGGCATGGTAAGCGTCGGCTGCGGCAAGGGCAACACACACCGGCTCCGTACATCCCAGCGCGAGAACCACCTCCTGACGAAGTAAAGTCAGCAATTCTGTTTTTGTAATCATAGCACATATCTCCTTTTCCTTTTGTTTTTTCTGCTGCACCATAGCCCGACCTTTGGTCTGATGGCAATCAATCTTAACGTTTTGTTCAATCCATATATATAGCAAATATCGTGCCAAATCAAAAAGCCAGTTTTTGCTTGCATTTTCTCTTAATCCATGAGAAAATGGTTAAAACAAATGGTTGAATTGGAGGAAGATATGGAGAAAAAACGAATTTCTGTTGTCAGCCTGGATGCCAGGGCAGGAAAATCCTATGGACAGGAGGTGGCATCGCTGTTCGGAGATTATGCGGATGTGTCCGTATACAATGTGCAGGACGGCTCCGCCATGGGCGTCCTTCCCAGAGTCGACCTGTTCGTCGTATCCACAGATGCCTACGGCTCTGCCGAAGAAGTGGCCCGGCACGTACCCATAGGCTGTCAGACCATGGCCGTGGAGGTATCCTTCCGCTGGAGTGAGCTTAGGAAATTAAAGAAAATCCCCAAAGGAACCAGGGTTCTTTTTGTGAACATGACCCAGACGATGGCCAGGGAAGCTATCACCCAATTAAACCAGTTCGGTATCAACCATATCCATCTGATTCCTTTTTATCCGGGAGCCGTACTGGATGAAGATGTCCACATGGCGGTAACTCCTGACGAAATACGCTACGTGCCTAAGGAGATTGAGACCGTCATCAATCTGGGACAGCGGCCTTGCACCTCGGGCATGATGATTGAGATTGCTCTCCGCCTGGATCTGGCCTATCTTTTGGAAACCCGGC
>CAYWRB010000697.1:0-1852 GCA_964460025.1 uncultured Hungatella sp. | reverse complement strand
AGCGTCAGGGGGTGGAGACAACTGGACGAGATACGCTTTATACTACCGGGGATCCCTGTGGGCAAACAGCGCCCCAGGGTGGTGCGCAGTGGAAGCGCAAGCATTGCGTATACACCGCAGAAAACAGTACTCTATGAGAATCTGGTTAAAGTCATGTATCAGAAGGCATCCGGAAACAGGAGATTTTCGGATGACAGTGTGCTGGAGATGCGGATTACCGCGTATTATCAGGTACCGAAAAGCGACAGTAAAAAGCTGAAGGAGAAAAAGCTTTCCGGAGAAATCCGGCCTACAAAAAAAGCCGGATAATGACAATATCATCAAGGTCATAGAGGATGCGCTGAACGGAGTGGCATACCGTGATGATGCACAGATTGTAGAGTGCAGATGCAGTAAATATTATGCCGAGGTGCCTTTGGTGGATGTGGCAATCAGGGAGATAAAGACAGGAGCGGAGGTACAGACATGAAAGCGGTTATCAAATATCCGGGAAGTAAATGGAGCCTGGCAAAGTGGATAATCAGTTATTTCCCTCCGCATCACAGCTACCTGGAGCCATTTTTTGGCAGCGGTGTGGTCCTCTTTAACAAGTCCAGGTCAAATATCGAAACGGTGAATGACCTGGACGGTAATGTAGTCAACTTGTTTGAATGGATCAAGCGGGATCCGGAACGATTGGCACATGAGATATACTATACACCCTATGCCCGGCAGGTCTACGAGGATGCCTTCGCTGCAGAGCCAGAGGACAGTCTGCAAAAAGCTGTGAACTTTTATATACGCCTTAACATGGGACACGGTTTCCGGACCAATGGTGAAAAGGTGGGATGGAAGAATGATGTACAGGGAAGAGAAAAAGCTTATGCCGCACAGGATTGGTGTAATCTTCCGGAAAAAATCATTCAGGCAGCGGAACGGCTTCGGGGAGTACAGATTGAGTGCAGGCCGGCTGTGGATGTGATACAACGATTCAACTCTCCTAAAGTGCTAATCTATGGGGATCCTCCATATGTCTTGGGTACCAGACATGGAAAGCAGTACAGGTATGAGATGGAGGATGCAGGGCACGAAAAGTTATTGGATGTCTTGCTGGAACACAAGGGACCGGTATTACTGTCCGGATATGATAACGATCTATATAACGCTAGGCTGCATGGATGGCATCGGGAAGAGAATATATCTTTTTCCCAGGTGGGGACTAGAAAGAGAGAAGTCTTATGGATGAATTTTGAGCCAGATGAGCAGATGGTGTTACAAGGAATTTAAGAGGAACTCTAAGGTACGTGGAGAGATTGGGGGAATAGAAAAGTAATGGAAAATAAGAATCGATACATAAATTTAGCAAAGCATTGTATTGGCCTTGATAGAAAGAAGCCATACAAGAGGCATGAAAAGTATTTTTATACCCCATATCGTAATTTCTTCGCAACCGGGAAGAGTTATGAGGATTGGGAAACAATGAAAGATGCCGGATATGCTGACCGAGATAAAGAAAAGAATCAGCACGGAGGATATACCTATTGGTTGACCCGTACCGGTCTGGATTGGCTTGGAGAGAAAATAGGAGTGTATATCCATGATGAAATATCGTAATTTCCCGCATTACAAAAGCAGAAGGGAGGTGTAAAGTGTACGGATTTATTAGTGGAATAACAGAAAACGGTGACATATCATATTGCCCCAGATGCGGGGCGGAAATTACAACACTTTATGGTGATGGTACAGCAATGTGCAATGAATGTGGTTATCATTTTGGCGTGGATGAGTGTGAGGAAAACTAAGTTATTTATATTTAGTTGAGGTGAGAATGAGAGAAATTTTATTTAGAGGGAAAAGAAAGTGTGATGGAGAG
>CAYWRB010000696.1:0-1854 GCA_964460025.1 uncultured Hungatella sp. | reverse complement strand
TATCGGCAGCAAAGTCCAAGGAGACAGGCACTGACTAAAATTCTGGCCCTACTCATAGATACCTCCTGTCCGCCAGTCTGACAATCTGCCAGTCTGTCAATCTACCGGTCTGTCAATTTACCAGTCTGTCAATCTGTCACATCACCGCACAAAGTGTGTCCACACCCGTTCTTCCTGCTTCGGCAGCCCATAAGTCTCTTTTCCCAAGGCGATGCTCTTCATAAGAAACGTCATATTTCTGGCCAGGGTTCTCATGGTCTGCAGTCCTTCCAGGTCCTGTGCCGCCTGCCCCGGCTCTCTGCCATGGACGCTGTTCCAATACTGGCTGGAAGCCACCGGCATACCGCTGATGGTAAAAAATTTATTCAGTTCATCAAAGGTGGATGACAGGCCGCCTCTCCTGGCGCATACGACGGAAGCTCCCACTTTCATGGTCTTGTCAAAACGGGTGCTGTAAAACAGCCTTGTGAGAAAGGCCACCAGTGTGGCATTGGCGGAGGCATAATACACAGGGCTTCCCACCACCAGACCGTCACATTCTTTAAATTTGGGCGCCGTCTCATTTACCAGATCGTCAACCACACATTTCCCCTTGGAAGCACAGCTGCCGCAGGCGATACATCCCCGTATATCCTTATTTCCAACCGAAACCATCTCCGTCTCAATGCCCTCCTCATGAAAAACCTTTATCATCTCCTCCAGGGCAATTGTGGTATTTCCATTCTTTCTTGGACTTCCGTTAAGCAATAATACTTTCATGTTCTTCCCCTCCATCTCAATCCGGATATATTTACAGTTACTTCCTTTGGCTGTTCCAAACAGCCGTTCAGATCATTGTATGATATTCTCCTGGTTTCGTCAACTGCTTTATGTTCCGAAAGTTTTCCCTAAAGTTTTTAAATATTTCTTTGTAAATTCATGAATCTATGTTAAAATGAAAGCGTTACGGCGTACCTGAAAACAAAAGAAACTCAGCTAAAAATATAGGTATCTCCTACAAAAGGAAGAAAGGAAAATCCCTATGGAAAATGTCACTATCTTAACTCATCCCCTGATTCAACACAAAATCTCCATTCTGCGCAATGAAAAGACCGGAACCAACGAATTCCGTTCCCTCATCGGCGAGATCGCCATGCTTATGGGATTTGAAGCCCTCCGTGACCTTCCCTTAGAAGACGTGGAAGTAAAAACCCCCATCGAAACCTGCATGACCCCTATGATCACCGGTAAAAAAATGGCTGTCGTCCCCATTCTCCGCGCCGGCCTTGGCATGGTAAATGGAATCCTTTCCCTGGTTCCCTCCGCAAAGGTAGGCCATATTGGTCTGTACCGGGATGAGGAGACTCATGAGCCTCATGAGTATTACTGCAAGCTTCCAAGTCCCATTGACCAGAGGACCATCGTTGTCACGGATCCTATGCTGGCTACCGGAGGCTCCGCAGTGTCTGCCATTGACTTTATCAAACAGCACGGTGGAAAAACCATCAAATTCATGTGCATCATCGCCGCTCCGGAAGGCCTTGAGCGTCTTCACAAGGCTCATCCTGACGTACAGATCTATGTAGGCCATCTGGACCGCTGTCTCAATGAAAATGCCTATATCTGCCCTGGTCTAGGAGACGCGGGGGATCGGATCTTTGGAACAAAATAGAAAAAAGAACTGCCGCAGCAGACAGGATCCGGTTTGGATCCACACCCCTTGCGGCAGTTTTATTTTTTTCCTGATCTTATACACCACGGCCTGTTACAATTTCCGTGTATCCCAGGCTTTCTCCACAGCCAGTTTTACCTGTTCCCTGCTTTGTCCGGCGGCGGAATTTATGGCCGCAACTACGGCGCCCTCCACTAAGGGAC
>CAYWRB010000695.1:0-1854 GCA_964460025.1 uncultured Hungatella sp. | reverse complement strand
ACACCATTTACTGGCCCATCTTTTTGATGGCTTTAGATCTTCCGCTGCCTAAACAGGTATTTGGACATCCATGGCTTTTGCAGGGTGAAGGCAAGATGAGCAAATCGAAAGGAAATGTGCTCTATGCGGATACTCTGGTAGATTTCTTCGGTGTGGATGCCGTGCGCTATTTTGTTCTTCACGAAATGCCATTTGACAACGACGGAATCATTTCCTGGGAACTGATGGTGGAGAGAGCCAACTCCGATCTGGCCAATATTTTGGGAAATCTGGTAAACCGTACCATCTCCATGTCCAACAAATATTTCGGCGGAGTTGTGAAGAACACCGGGGCTTTTGAAGAAGTAGATGAGGATTTGAAGTCTGTGGTGCTGGAGGAAGTGAAGAAGGTTGATCTTAAGATGGAACAGCTGCGGGTAGCGGACGCCATCTCTGAGATTTTCAATATATTCCGCAGGAGCAACAAATATATTGATGAGACTACGCCATGGTCACTGGCCAAAGACGAGGCTAAGAAAGACCGTCTGGCAACTGTCCTTTACAATCTGGTAGAAGCCATCACCATTGGAGCTTCCCTGCTGGAGCCCTTTATGCCTGAGACATCAGGAAGAATACTGGCCCAGTTGAATACGGAAAAGAGAGAACTGGATAAGATGGATACCTTCGGACTATATCCGGATGGAGGCAAGGTCACGGAAAAACCGGAGATCCTCTTTGCACGTATGGATCTAAAAGAGGTCATGGCAAAAGTGGAAGCCATGGAAGCAGAGCAGCGTGCCGCAGAGGGAGCCGGTGAAACAGGCAGAGAGAAGGCTGACGGAGAGAAAGCTGAAACAGAAGGGGCGGATCAGGTTATGGATATAGAGCCAAAACCGGAGATCACCTATGATGATTTTGCAAAACTTCAGTTCCAGGTAGGAGAGATCATCGCCTGTGAAGCCGTACCCAAATCCAAAAAGCTTCTGTGTTCCCAGGTAAAGATAGGAAGCCAGGTAAGACAGATCGTCAGCGGTATCAAGGCTCACTACACACCGGAGCAGATGGTAGGGAAAAAAGTTATGGTAGTTGTGAACTTAAAGCCTGCTAAACTGGCCGGAGTTATGTCCGAGGGAATGCTTTTATGTGCGGAAGACATGGAAGGCAATTTGTCATTGATGGTTCCGGAGAAGGAGATGCCGTCCGGAGCCGAGATCTGTTAGGAATGTTTGTCAGATCTTTTCGAGATCATAACTTGGCAGGCGGCGCACAGCGTCGCCTGCCGGTTCCTGCTATGGGAGGAGACGTGCAATGAAGGAGAAACATTTTCAGGGGATAAACGGCAATGTTTTAAAACTGATTGCCATTGTCACTATGTTTATCGATCACATTGGCGCCGTAGTAATTGAAAGAGGAATTCTACAGGACAGCCCGACCTTAAGTTTAACCCACATTGCCGCGCTTTGGTCAATTTCCTTCTGGTGGAGGCTGGATCTGATCCTGCGCCTCATTGGCAGAGTTTCCTTCCCTATATTTGCCTTCCTTCTGGTGGAAGGCTTTCTTCATACGAAAAACGTAAAGAAATATGGAATAAGGCTGCTGGTATTCGGACTTCTGTCAGAGATACCCTTTGATCTGGCGGTCTTTCAAACGCCGTTTTATCCGGGATATCAGAATGTGTTTTTTACGCTTTTTTTGGGCCTGCTGGCTTTGACAGGACTTCAAAAATGGGAATATGACGAATCCCTTTGGAAATCGACGGCGGTTGTGGCCTTGTGCTGCGTTACCGCTTCCCTGATAAAATCAGATTACGGTGCCTTTGGAGTTGTGTTTGTGGTCATTCTGTATATGACCAGGGAAAAGCCATGGCTGCAGACC
>CAYWRB010000694.1:0-1855 GCA_964460025.1 uncultured Hungatella sp. | reverse complement strand
GTGTACCGTATGGGCCTTGTGGATCTGCAGTACAGCAACGGTACGGCTGTGGGGTTATTCCAATCCTTAATAGGGTTTATCCTGCTGGTGATTGCCTATAAGCTGGCGGATAAGCTGGTTGGCTACCGGGCGTTTTAGAGGAGGGGCAGATGAAAAAAATAAAAATTTCCGATGTGCTTATCTATACCGCTTTGCTGTTTTGCGGGTTGATCTGCCTGATTCCCATTCTTAATACGGTGGCGATTTCGTTCAGTGACAAGACCAGTGCGGCTCTTGGGCTGGTGCGGCTTCTGCCGGTGAATTTTACTATGGCTTCGTACAAGAACATGCTGGAAGAGACTCAGTTTTGGGTGTCCTTTATGGTTTCGGTGGAGAGGGTGGTTGTGGGCGTGACCCTGAATATGGTGGTTACCATCCTTACCGCCTACCCGTTATCAAAGACGGTTCATCAGTTCCGAAGCAAGAATTTCTATATGTGGCTTGTGGTGTTTACCATGCTGTTTAACGGCGGGCTGGTTCCCACCTTTATGGTAATCAATAAACTGAATTTGATGGATACCTTCTGGGCTCTGGTGCTTCCGGGAGCAGTTCCGGTGTTTAATGTGATTCTTCTTATGAACTTTTTTAAGGGGATTCCCCAGTCCCTGGAGGAATCGGCAAGTATTGACGGGGCAGGGCCGTGGACGGTGCTGACAAAGATTTACCTGCCCCTTTCCAAGCCGTCTTTGGCTACCATCGGGCTGTTTGCGGTAGTGACCCACTGGAATTCCTACTTTGACGGAAAGATTTACATTAATTCGGTGAGCAAACTGCCTTTGCAGACTTATATCCAATCCTTATCCAGCTCTTTAAATGCAGAGCAGATGGCCATGATGACGGCGGAAGAGGTACAGGAACAGCTTGCCGTGTCCAGCCTTACCTTCAATTCGGCCAAGGTTGTGGTATCCATGATTCCAATCCTTTTGGTCTACCCGTTCCTTCAGAAGTATTTTGTGACCGGCATGGTTGTGGGAGCGGTAAAAGAATAGCTGACATAACAGAAAAAGAGACGGTGAAAATGGCGGGAAGAAAACGGAAAGGGTGATAAAATGGAACAAGTGCATGTACATATTTTAGGAAGCTGTTCCGGAACGGAGCCATATGAGGGCAGGCATCATACCTCCGTGGCATTGGAGACTGAAAAAGGGCTTTACTGGCTGGATGCTGGAGAATGCTGCGCTTATACGGCATATCTGATGGGTATCGATCTGTTGAAAACAAGGGGGATATTTATTTCTCACTGCCATATGGACCATATCGGCGGCTTGGGAAATCTGTTATGGAACATCAGGAAACTTACGGTGGTTCAAAAGAGACGAACCCTGGCAGAGCAGATTGAGGTATTTGTTCCCTACGAGGAAAGTTATCAGGCCGTGATGGATCTCCTGGCTCATACGGAGGATGATTTTGTGTGCAGCTACCGGCATGAGGGACATTCCGTTCAGGACGGTCTTCTGTATCAGGGGGGAGAAGATGAGGATATCCGGATTGAGGCCATTCACAATCATCATTTAAAACATGAGGAGGGAATACCCTGGCGGTCTTTCTCATTCCGAATCCAGGTGATGGGAAGAACCATTTTTTATTCCGGAGACACGGAGAGGGAGGATCTGGCATACACGGTACCGGATGTCTGTGATCTTCTGATGATTGAAACCGGACACCACCAGATTGAACAGATATGCGGCTGTTTGAGGGAGTATGGGAAGAAACCGAAAAAACTTTTGTTTATCCACCATGGGGTGAAGATTCTGGAGAATCCGGAATGGGCCAGACAAGAGGTAAAGGACAGATGGGGTGAGGACGGAGGTATCTC
>CAYWRB010000693.1:0-1862 GCA_964460025.1 uncultured Hungatella sp. | reverse complement strand
TCCCCCTGCTTCTTCCAGAGAAACACAAGTTCCCTCTCTGGCAAAGGCAACGCTGCCGTTCCACTCCCCGGCCTGAGTGACCTGGGCCTGTGCCTCACGTTCCATGTCCTCCAGCTGTCTGTCCGTCCTCCCCCATTCATGGTGGCTGATATACAAGTACTTTATGTTGCACTCCTTTGCCGTCTCCACCCCCTGCTGCCAAAAACTGTGTCCAAACCCTATAACATCCTTATATTCCTTCTTGTCATAGGGAGCATCAAAAATCAGCATGTCACATCCGTCAGCAAATTCTTTGTATTTCCTGCGGAATTCCCCGTCCCTTTCTCCCAGTTCGCAGTCCAGTCCATAGACCACGGACTGTTTTTTTCTCTCCAGCCGGTATATGACACATCCGTTGGGATGATTGGACTTCATAACCCTGACCATAACCTCCCCCGGCAGATTCCAGATATCTCCATCCTTCGTATCATGCCAGGTAATCCCGGCCGCTGTCTGCGCCATGGTCACCGGCCAGAAAGGCTGATCCATAGCCGCCCAAAACCGTTCCCGGAAAGACCTTCCCTGGCCACAAGGGCCATACAACTCTACTTCCATCTCTTTTTCAAAAAGACAGGGAAACATAAAAAGCCCTACAATATGGTCCATGTGAAGGTGACTTACAAAGATATGTACCACCGAATCCTTTCTCCAGAGTCCCTTTGACTTAGCCTCCTTAAGCCGGTTCCCTAACTCCATGATGCCGGTGCCCCCGTCAAATACAACGATTCCCTCCGGCCAGTCTACGGACACGCAGCTTGTGTTTCCCCCAAACTCCATCCTGTCTCTGTAGGGAGCCGCCATAGAACCTCTGGTTCCCCAGAATCTTACCCGAAGCCCCTCTTCCATCCCTTCCTCCTTTATCCATGTATGTGCTGTCCCCGGAATCCTCACTGCTCTCTTGTGCCCGTCTTTAAAGCTGATTTTCTATTACTGCTCACCGACAATGTCATATCAGTTAACATTAGGCCATCTGAAATAACACAGCCCGGAGAGGAAGTTGTATTGCTTTCTCCAGGGTACTTGAAGACCATCGGTACTTAGGCGCTGTCTTTTAGCGCCTTATGTACCGCTATGCTCTTCACGTAGCGCGAGCGTGCCCAGGAGAAAGCAATACAACTTTCTCTCCGGGCGGACCTTTTACGATTTCCTCCAACATACATTCTCACCAGTCACAGAGAATTACCTGGCCAGATACACCATGGTAATATCATCTGACTGCGCCGCTCCCCGTGTAAACGCCTCCACCTCTTCATACATCCGCTCAATAAAGACTTCCGGCTCCCCGGCCTCCTCCAAATGGCGGTTCAAGGCGTCCTTCATCCCCTGATCCGTGAACATCTCCCCGTTGATGTCAAAGGCCTCCGGCACTCCGTCCGTGTAGAGGCAGAACCGGTCCCCAGGCATCAGTTTGTCAGACTGCTCCCTGTAAGGCATATCCTCCATGATTCCCACGGCACAATCTACCTTGCAGTCCAGCTGTTCAAAGGGCTTTCCTCCTCTGCTGATAAATGGCTTGTTGTGGCCTCCGTTTACAAAGGTAAGTTTCCCCGTATCCGTATCAAGGACACAGACGAACACCGTGACAAACAGCTCCTCCTCGTTGTCCTCATTCAGCCGGTTATTCACCAGCTCCGCAACTTCCGCAACCGGCATATCCAGCATCATATAATTTTTAATATGGGTCTTTGCCAGAGTCATAAACAGCGCTGCCGGCACTCCCTTTCCCGACACGTCCGCCACCAGAAAACACAGCCTGCCCTCATCGATGCGGAAGATATCATAGAAATCTCCCCCTACCTCCTTGGCCGGCTTCATCCTGGCAG
>CAYWRB010000692.1:0-1864 GCA_964460025.1 uncultured Hungatella sp. | reverse complement strand
TAATCCTACGGGGCGGAAGGCGTATATCATGAATATGTATACGGATCCGGACTATAGGAGAAGAGGGATTGCCTATCATACGTTAAAGCTTCTGGTAGAAGAAGTGAAGAAAAAGGGAGTGAGTCACATATCACTGGAGGCGACAGATATGGGGAGGCCTTTATATGAACAGTTTGGGTTTATAAAAATGAATCATGAGATGGAGTTTTTGTTGGAGGATTTATGATGAACTTAATCGAACAGGATACACTGCGTTTTTTTGACGGACATTCGTCGGCAATTCCAATCTACCGGGCATTGGAACAGGAGCTGTTTAATCGGTTTCCGGAAATATCTGTGAAAGTACAGAAAACGCAGATCTCATTTTCCAGCTGTTCTATTTTTGCCTGTGTTTCTTTTCTGAGGGTTAAAAAGAAAAGAGAACTGCCGGATCCTTACCTTGTTATTACCCTCGGGCTGTCTTATCCACTGGAATCCAACCGTGTGGCGGTAAAGACGGAGCCATATCCGGGCAGATGGACCACACATATTGTAGTCGGCTCAGAGGATGAACTGGATGAAGAACTGTTTCAATGGGTGAAACAGGCATATGATTTTTCAGTCAGGAAGAGACATGGCTGTTGACGAAGAGGAGATGACATATGCGGGAAGCGGTTATTGCATACATAAAAAAGAAGTATAAGATTTCTCCGGAGTACCCATGGGCGAAGTATGACAGCAATGCGGTCTTTCGCCACAGCGACAATAAGAAATGGTTTGCTCTGGTGATGGAAGTGGGAAAGGACAGGCTGGGACTTTTAGGAGACGGATCTGTGGATGTGATCAATCTGAAAATCGATGACCTTATGTTCCGTGATATGCTGTTGAGGGAAAGGGGGATTCTCCCTGCCTATCACATGAACAAGAAACACTGGATCACAGTCCTTTTGGATGGCACGGTGAAAGCAGATAGGGTTTATGAATGGATTGATGCAAGTTTTTTGGCTACCGCATCAAAGAAGAAGCAGAAGAAGATGAGTCCGCCCAGGGAATGGATCATTCCGGCAAATCCGAAATTTTATGATATTTTGCATGCCTTTGACAATGCAGAGACGATCCAATGGAAACAGAGCGGCAATATGAAAGCAGGAGATACGGTATTTATGTATGTGGCGGCTCCGGTATCGGCGATTCTCTATAAATGCAGAGTGACAAAAGCAGATATTCCTTACAATTATCAGGACAAGAACCTGACCATCACCACCGTTATGGAGATTAAGCTTCTGCGAAGGTATGAGGCAGGACAGTTTTCCTTTGACAGGCTGAAAAAAGAGTATGGGATTTACGCCGTCCGAGGACCGAGAGGGGTGCCAAACAGTTTAAGCCATGAGCTGAACCTGTAGAGATTCAAAAAAAGGGAGGAAACCATGATTGTTTTGATAGCAGGTGCGTCTCATACCGGCAAGACGGTTCTGGCCCAGAGACTTCTGGAAAAATATAAATATCCGTATTTATCCATCGACCATTTGAAAATGGGTTTGATTCGCAGCAAAAAAACAGAGCTTACTCCTTTAAGCGAGAGCAGCCGCCTGACAGAATATTTATGGCCTGTTGTCCGCGAGATGATTAAGACAGCCATAGAAAATAAACAAAATCTTATTGTTGAAGGGTGCTATATTCCGTTTGACTGGAAAAAGGATTTTGAGGAAGAATATCTTGACAATATAAAATACTATTGTCTGGTTATGAGCGAGCGCTATATTAGAACTCACTTTGAAGATATAAAAAGGCATGCAAATGCCATCGAAGATCGCATGGACGACGAGTATTGTACGTTAGAAAATGTGTTGGAAGATAATGCACTGGTTTTGAAACTTGCTCAGAA
>CAYWRB010000691.1:0-1866 GCA_964460025.1 uncultured Hungatella sp. | reverse complement strand
GAACTGTTTTTTATGGTTGTTCGGTTTGCCTCGTCCATTGTTGATCAGACCATGGGACTTTCCATTGCGCAGACTTATGATACTCAGTATAATACCCAGATTACCATCACTTCCAATCTGTATTATGCGTTTTTGTTTCTTTTATTTTTGGCTGGGGATGGGCATGTACGTCTTCTTGCCCTTTTCTTTTCATCAGCAAGGCTGATTCCTTTCGGTCAGGTAACGATCAATACTGAGCTGGTTCAGATGATGCTGGAAACCTTCAATGCCAATATTGCCATGGGGCTGCAGCTGGCATTTCCCATCATCGCTATGGAGTTGGTTACGGAAGCGGCCATCGGAATCCTGATGCGTATGATACCTCAGATTAATGTGTTTGCAGTAAATTTTCAATTGAAGATTATCGTGGGACTGTTTATGCTTCTGTTTATGTTCAGTCCTATGTCAGAGCGGTTATATGTGATTATAGATAATATGTTTATGTATATGCAGCAGCTGTTTATTGTGATGAGTTAAGCATGGTAATAAGAGATGCGGGCCTGTGGAATATAGAAAGGAGTGGTGGATTTGGCGGAGGCGAATGGGCAGGAAAAGACCGAGCAGCCTACCAGTAAACGACGCAACGATGCCAGGAAAGAAGGCAATCTGTTTCAGAGTAAAGACGTTGTCACCGTAGTTATGCTGTTTGGCGTATTCTACATGATTAAGCTGATGCTTCCACAAATCTATGAAACGGCCAAAGACTGTATCCTTCGTTTTTTTTCTGCCATAGGGCAGGAAAATGCCATAAATTCATCCCCCAATATCTATGTCTACATGGTGGTTTCCGTGTTAAAATGTTCGCTGCCGCTTTTGCTGATGTCCATGGTTCTGGGAATTCTGGGCCATGGGATTCAGACTCGGTTTAACATTACATTTAAGCCGCTGCGCCCCAAATTCAGTAAATTTAATCCCATTAACGGGATTAAAAAGATGTTCAGCCCGAAAAAGCTGATTGATCTGGCTAAGAATCTGCTTAAGATAGCAGTGCTTTTAGTGCTTCTCTATAGTCTGGTGAAAGAAGATCTGCTTGAGGTAGCCAGGATGATTGATATGGATATCTTCAAGTCCACGGTACGCACACTGGAGCTGGTGTTTGAACTGGTGAAGGAGGTGTGTCTGGCATTTGTGGTGATTGCTTTCTTTGACTATCTCTACCAGAGATGGGATTATGAGAATAATCTGAAGATGACGAAGCAGGAAGTTAAGGAAGAATATAAGAATACGGAGGGAAATCCGGAGATCAAGGGGAGGATCCGAAGTATTCAGCGTCAGATGGCCTTAAGCAGAATGATGCAGAAGGTTCCGGAGGCAGATGTGATCGTAAGAAATCCTACACATTTTGCCGTGGCGCTTAAGTATGATCCGGATGTAAACAGTGCGCCGGTGGTCCTGGCCAAAGGGCAGGATTATATGGCCCTCAGGATCATAAAGATCGGGGAAGAGAACGGAGTAGTCATCATGGAGAACAGGCCTTTGGCCAGGGCCCTGTATGCTTCTTGCGAACTGGAACGGGAGATACCGGAAGAGTTCTACGGGGCGGTGGCCGAGATACTGGTATATATTTACAAAGCCAGTAACCGGGAAGATATGTTTGAATAACTGTGCGGAAGATTAAGTACCGCATATATTTATAGATGGATGGAGTTTTTACATGAAAAGATTACTGAACTATTCCATAGTATTTTTTGTACTGACCGTAATTTTGCTGTTGATTATCCCCCTTCCGCCGGCGATTGTGGATGTGGCGATTATCCTTAATATGTCGATTTCCATGATGATTCTGGTAATCACCATGACCATCAGGGAACCTTTGGAGCTTTCCAT